>CAYTKU010000016.1:6668-11990 GCA_964438795.1 uncultured Gammaproteobacteria bacterium | reverse complement strand
CAGCCATCTGTATATTTTTACCAAAATTCAAATCCAAGGTCAATGCAGTATCCACGAGTCCCAGCTGCTTTTGGGCCAAGAGCTCATATTTTCCCTGGTGAATCTGATCCGCGAGCGATGCTGGCAAAGTATAGACAAATTCAAGAGTTCCTGTTTGGCCAGGTTCAATAGCAATAAAGGTCCCAAACCATTGTTTGCCCAGTTCCTCTCCCTGATCAATGACACCTGGTTCTTTGCTGCGATCCCATTTCATTGCACCTTTGGTTTCGAGGAGCTGTGACCCACTTGGCACATACACACGAGCATAGGTGCGGTAACGGCTGGTGCGCCAATCAAAAACTCCAGTATGAGTGTACTTCATACTTGCCTTTGCCACAAATTGATTTCCCCGTGGTTCAATCGTATAGGTCAATTCTCTTTTCATGGCATGATCAGTCTTGAGCGCAGCGAGATTTGCATCAACATAGAGGAGATAATCCCCTGTAGATGGTTTGACTTTTCCAGTCCAGTCCAAGGCTTCCATTACCTTTTCCATTTCAGGTTCCTCAGAATAAAAAATAATATGTTTTTCCGTCGCCAGTTCTTGCAGAAGTGCGGTATAGTCATTGAGACGAGCAAATGCATTTTCTTTGAGGTGCAGGAGCAGCTGATCCATAAACACCTTTACAATTCCCTTGCGATCTTCAAAACTCCTGCCATTGCGTGCATAGTCATATTCCACATGGTATTCCAATGTTTCTGTTACATTTTCTGAAGTAAATTCAATTCCTTCTACCACAAAAGGACCAGTGATCTTCATGAGTCTCTCCAGAACTGTGGGGGTAAACGCCACGACTGTATCAATATCCTTGGCAGCAATACCATTTTCTCCAGTATAGAGTTCCAATGCCTTGTCAGCGGAAACCGCAAAATCTGGTGACCAATTACTATCACGAAAATACCAACGATCCACACCAAGATGTGTTTGCAAAATAGCTGGAGGCGTGGGCTTCCAATCAGCAGGAGTTTGTCTATCTATTGTTTCGGTTCCTTCTACTTTGAGCACTTCTATCTTGCCCTTATCTACCCGAACCGTTGCATAGAGTCCAATAAATCCTCCACCCGGTCTCATCTCTGTATTATTTTGAAAGAGAAATAAATAGGTGCGAGGTTTGTCAAAACCCAAAAATTGCGGAAGCAGTTTGGAAAAATCCCCTGTTTCATCTCCAATAATCGTATTTACTTTTTTTTGTACCACATTACTATTCAAAATCTTTTCTGGTGAAATATTTTTTATCTGATAAAAAGCATAGGCAGAAGCACTTCCGAGCAACGCTGCAATGATACAGATAAAAATAAATCCCTTGAATCCTTTGAACATAATCTTTTATAAATATTTTTACAAAATTTTATTTTTTCAGAATGCCGCAGAAAACTTTGTTGGGCCGTTCGCTCGCCCAGCGGCTCGCTCACTACGTAGCTCGTGTCCTCTCTCGGCCTTCGGCCTCGAACCATGCCCGGACACTTCGCTAATGTGCCCAAAAAGTTTCTGCTTCCCATTCTTCCAAAAATAAACAGTTATGAGCGAAGTTTTTATAATTTTTTTATGGAGCTGGAATAACTTATTTATTTTTTGAACGAAGAACTGTTTGAGCCGCGTATACGGCGAGTTTTCGTAGAGAAAAAAATAAATAAGTTATGAAGCGAATAAAAAAATTATGATTTCTTCCTCTTTTTCTGCGAAACATTAAATCCCAAATATTTTCCAAACATCAAATGCGTAATCGAATCAATCGCCGGAATCGCACCAACCAAAATCAAAGTAATCGGGAGCAGTGCCCACTGCAAAACCATCGAGAGATACGCATGCTTGGGATAGGTAGCAGGACGCTTGGGAAGAAGCAAAAAGCTCAGTGTCGCCGAAACAAACAAACCAATCAGTGCCACACGCATCAAAATCTGAAGAATATGAGGCGTATTGAAATACAGCGCACTCTCCCGTACCCAGTCAGGAGCAAACCAGATAGGAAACCTTCCGAGCACCGTAATCAAAATCGCAACCACAGCCCAAGACCACTTCCCTTCCCACTGCGCAAAAATCCATTTGAACTTGGTACGAAAATTTATGGCCTTGCCTTTTTTGCCAAATTCCCAGAGCAAATAAGGAATATGTTCTGTCCCCCAGGCCCAACGTCGCTTTTGTTTGTACAAATTTACAATACTCTTCCACCACGAATCATCCCGCACCGTATCCATCGAAACAGGAATATACATTGGTGACACTTCATAGTCTCCATTATACCGCAAAAGACATTGAAAAAAAATACGAGAATCTTCACTCACAATACGCTTGTCATGATATCCAACATCATAGAGTGCCTGAAAACTCATCGAATGCGACGAAAAAGTCACGAGAGTATCCTGACGAGAGAGCGCATTGAGCATCCAAAAGGTCGTACCAAAGGCCATGATACGCAGCACCATCGGAGATTCCCAAATATTATTGTTGTAGAGCACTACTGGCTGAAATGACGTATGGGTTGGACGAGGATGCTTGCAATACAGATAGGTCAAATAACTAAAATATTCTTTGTGACAAATCGTATCAATATCAAAAACAGTGACAATCACATTGGCATAGTCCCAACCCTTTTTATCAATATACTCTTTCATTTTTCCTTCGGCATAGTTGAGGTTTGATCCTTTGCCAGGAATTTCATCAGTCAAATCTTTTGGATGCAAAATCCCAACAATATCACCAAAACAATGCCCAAATTTTTTCTTTGCATTCATCAAAACTTCATCAAAACGTTCTTTGGCACGCTCTTCTCCTGCAATAACAATTGTAAATTTACTTTTATCATAGACCGAATCACACACACTCTGCATCGCTGTTTCTACCACTTCCCAGTCTTCTTTGTAGAGCGTCAAAAAAACAACATGATGCTTGTCATCCCAATTTTTTACTTCAGAAAACAAAATCGTTCGCCAGTCTGCCTGAACCACTTTACGAAAACGCATCCAAGACAAAATCAGATAAATCGAAAAATAAACCACCTTGGTCAACCAATAGATGTCAAAAATAATAACAAAATAAATCATTGCTATCGGATAGGTGAAGGACAAAACAACGGCGCCAATAAGCGTCGTCCACACCGATATACCCGGAAGCATCTCGTATATTCTATATTTGTGATAATCAGAAAGCATACCTATGAACTTATGACCACAACAAACTCCCCTTTTTCTGACAGAACACTCGCATCAATATCTCCAATCGTCCCACGATAAATCGTTTCAAATTTTTTCGTGAGTTCACGCGCAATCATGACCTTTCTCTCTGGTGCCACAAATTCTTTGAGACTGAGCAGTGCCTTTTTGATCCGATGATTGGATTCAAAAAATGCAACCGTATATTCACACTCTCCTACTTGACGAAAAAATTGTTGACGTTTGTTTTTGTGTGGAGGAAAACCAAAAAACAAAAATTTGTCGGTCGGAAACCCAGAAATACTCAAAGCCGCGGTCAAAGAAGACACACCAGGAACCGGTACGACCTCTATTGTCTCGTGTGCATCACTCGTCGTCAAAAATTCAATCAAAATATTTCCTGGATCACTAATCCCTGGAGTCCCAGCATCACTCACCAGTGCCAGATTTTTTCCCTCTTCGAGAAGACTCCGAATCTCTTGCATTTTTTCTGTGCCACTATGATGGTGATAACTGAGAGTTGGTGTCGTAATTTCAAAATGATTCAACAGGTGTATAGTCACACGAGTATCTTCGCACAAAATACAATCAACGCTCCTGAGAGTTTCAAGAGCGCGAAGAGTGATATCCTGCAAATTTCCAATCGGAGTGGCAACAATGTAAAGCTTTCCTTTTGTCATAAAACATGGCTATTCTATCAATAAAAGCAAAAAAAAGCAATTTTCCAAAGAAGATCTGATCACGCATTACCTTTTTCGATTTCAAAAAATATGCTATAATTTTTTTATATGAAAAAAGGCATCAAAATACCTCTTGTTTTATTTCTCTTACTCGCCAATTTGGGTCTTCCTCTTTCTGTACTTTCAGCCGAATTTAACCCAAATAATATTATCAGTGACGAAGAACTTCAGGCCTATGATAGCATGACCCGAAGTGATATTGACCTCTTCCTCGATCAAAAAGGAAGTTATTTGTATACCTACCGCGCCGAAGATAAAGATGGCAAAACACGAAAAGCCTCAGATATTATCTATCGCACAGCACAAGAACACAAAATCAACCCAAAATATCTTCTCGTTAAACTTCAAAAAGAACAAAGCCTCATCAGCGCCACCAACCCCACCCAAAAACAACTCGACTGGGCTACTGGTTACGGCGTCTGTGATGCCTGTGCCATGGATGATCCCAAAATCCAAAAACACAAAGGATTTGGCAATCAAGTCGATAGTGCAGCCGGCATCATGCGCTGGTACTATGACAATGCAGGATCCCAATCTTGGATCAAGCAGGCCAACAATACCTATACAATAGATAATAAAAAAGTCACTCCTGCCAACAATGCAACCGCCTTTTTGTATACCTATACTCCCCATATCCAAGGAAATGAAAATTTTTGGAAACTCTGGGAAAAATGGTTTGAGAGCAGCTACCCAAATGGAACCCTTTTCAAATCGGCAAGTGATGCCACCATCTATCTTTTGCAAGATGGCAAAAAACGTGCATTTACCAGCATGAGTGCACTGATCACACGCTATGATCCCAAACGCGTTTTGACGGTCCCTGAAGGAGAAATCAACCGCTATCCACTCGGTACTCCGATTAGCTTCCCAAATTATTCTATTCTCAAAGCGGATTCAAAGTATTATCTTCTCGATGATGACACACTCAGACCCTTTGACAGTGCATCGACCGTCACCAAAATTGGCTACAACCCAGAAGAAATTCTTGAAGTCGACACTGATGATATCGCAGGGATGCCAACCGGAGAAATCATCACCCTCAAAAATGCCAGCAATCCTTTTGGTGAAATTATTTTTGTCAAAGAAACCCAAGGATCATACTTTCTCAAAAACGGAATTTCTCACTCCCTTATTGACCCTCAAGTAGCAAAAGTCGCTTTTCCTACCCTCAAATCCCGAACCGGTACCATCACAGAACTTCAGCAAGCAACGGCCGGAGATCCAATAAAATTTCCAGATGGAACACTCCTCAAAACTCCGACTTCACCAAAAGTCTATGTCATTGAAAATGGCAAAAAACGTCACATCTCCAACGAAAAAATGTTTCTTGCCCTCGGCTACCAATGGAGCAATGTACTCACCACCAATGAACTGATGAGTTCACTCTACCCAA
>CAYTKU010000016.1:0-6568 GCA_964438795.1 uncultured Gammaproteobacteria bacterium | reverse complement strand
TACCAATGGAGCAATGTACTCACCACCAATGAACTGATGAGTTCACTCTACCCAATCGGACCAGCACTTTCTCTCCCTGATTCACTCCAAGAAGAATTTGAACAAACCCCAACAAAAAATCCAACCACGACCACCGAAACCACCAAAACCTATGATACAGTCAAGCTTGACTCAGAAGGCTTGCCAATTTTTGTAGATACTGGAAAAATGTATGCCATCAACACGAGTACGTATGTTGGCAAAGAATTTTCTACTGACATAAACACCTATCTCGTAGCAGAAGCCTCAACAGGAAAAATTTTGGCAGGAAAAAATATTGATGTCGTTCGACCACTTGCTTCTTTTACCAAGGTCATGACGGCCAATACCTTGATGAAAAAAAATCTTTCTCTGACAAAATCTGTTGCATTTGATCTCAAAGAACACAAAGGAATCTATGGCTCTTTTCGTCTCATTGACGGAGAAAAAGTAAAAAATGCTGATCTCCTCTCAACCATGCTCGTTTCCTCCAACAATACCGCTTCTCGGATGATCGTGGATGGAATCGAAAAAGATGAAGCCAACTTTGTCAAAGATATGAATGCACAGGCCAAACTCTGGGGCCTCACCAAAACACGATTTACAGAGCCAAGTGGAGCTGATCTTGGCAATATTTCTACCGCAAAAGAATATTTAAAAATTTTTACCGAAGCCACAAAAAACAAAACCATACTTGCCACCATGGGAGAAAAGAGTTATACCTACGATGAAACACTTGATCTCGACAACAATCCAAATCATTTTGATAGCCATAGCAATCTGCTCATCAAACGCACTGACCTCCCCTTTACGATCATTGCGAGCAAAACTGGATACTTGATAGAATCAGGCTCAGGACTCTCTATGCTCGTAGAGCGTAAAAGTGATAAAAAGCGCTTTGTTATCATCACCATGGGCAACCTCGATTATGACCGGCGCTTTGATACGCCAGAGAGCCTCACCAAGTGGGCACTCAAAGAATTTTAATACTTTCCTATGTCACTTGTTTTTGCAGCACTGACTCCACATCCACCACTTCTCATTGAAAATATTGGAAAAGAAAATATTGAAAAGCTCACAAAAACAAGAGACGCTCTTTTTGCACTCGAAGAAAATTTGTATCTGTCACACCCTGAAGTTATCTTTATTATTTCTCCACACGAAGGAATTCACCACAATGCTTTTGTCGTCAATGTCAGTCAAAAATTTACCGCATCTTTTGAAGAATTTGGCGATGTTGTCACCACCAAGAGTTGGTCAGGCGCAGGAGACTTGGGAGCAAAAATTGCTCATGCTGGAAACAACTATCACCTCCCGATACGTCTCATCAATGAAGAAAAAATAAAATATGGAGCCACAGTGCCTCTGATGTATCTCACGTCTCATCTCCCAAACATAAAAATTGTTTCGATTGGATATAGCCAACTTTCGAGTAAAGAGCATATCGAATTTGGGGAAGTACTCAAAGAAGTCATTTTGTTGTCTGAAAAAAGAATTGCCGTAATTGCGAGCGGTGACATGTCTCACTGCCTGTCCAAAAAATCTCCAGCAGATTTTGATCCAAAAGGAAAAGAATTTGACCAAAAAATACAAGAGCTCCTCCATACTCGCAACACATTGGGGATTACGCAGCTTGATACCACGCTCGTACAACAATCTCATCAGTGTGTCTACCAATCCATTTTGATCCTCCTCGGAATTCTCAAAAATATGGATTATCAGTTTGAAAATTATTGTTATGAATCTCCATTTGGAGTTGGATATCTCACTGGAAATTTTGAGTTCTAAAGTATGTTTGCCAAAATTGTCCCACTCCGGCGTCTTCCACGATCACTCTCGATCTGTGATTATCATGTCCCGAGAGAACTTGAACCATCTCTCGCGGTCGGGCAGATAGTCAGTATCCCCTTTGGAAAGTCCAATATCTTTGGGCTTGTTTTATCTTTGCACGAAAAAAGTCTCTATGACAAAAAAATAAAAGATATTCTTTCTCTCGTATCACCCATTCCATTTTTACAAAAAGATATACTCCAATTTTTTGAACAAACTTCTCTCATCTACAATATTCCTTTTGGAAGTCTTTTGCAAAGCTGTCTTTTGCCTCTCCAAAAAAGAAAACTTCAAACGATTTCGCTTGTACCATTTTCATCTCGTGCACCATCAACCAAAAATTTAAAACCAAAATTTGTCCAATATCTCAATGAACAAGAACATGCAAATATTCTTATTTCATCCCACCAACCACAGACACTCATCCTCGCACCAGAAATTCATTTCGTTAAAAAAATTGCAAGCACTTTGGAAAAAAATACTCGCACCGCAATCTGGCATAGTGAACTCAGTCCAAAAAAACAATTTGAAACTTGGCTCAAAATTCGCAATGGTGAAGTCGATGTGATTATTGGCACAAGAAGCGCGCTCTTTCTTTCGTTTTAT
Source organism: uncultured Gammaproteobacteria bacterium (assembly GCA_964438795.1). Taxonomy (GTDB): domain Bacteria; phylum Patescibacteriota; class Patescibacteriia; order Magasanikbacterales; family UBA922; genus CAYTKU01. Next base: position 4,114 of record CAYTKU010000016.1, on the reverse strand, counting down.
CACCTTCAAACGATTGTCATTGATGCTGAAGAAGAAAAAAATCACAAAAATGAAGAAAGTGCTCCACGAATACACGTAAAAGATATTGCAGAACCCCTCTCTCGTATATATGGAGCCGAGCTTATCTTGACCAGTAGCCATCCAACGAGTGATACGTATTATCATCTCTATCAAAAAGATTATACGCTCGATGATCACACCATTGAATCACACAAAACCGTTGGCGTCATCAAACAAATCCCCAAAGATCAACCGACCTTTATTGATTTGAATAGTGAAAAGATCGGACACAAAAATGATTATTTTATTTCTGACCGTGTACAAAAAGCGATTGAACAAACAGACAAAGATGTATTTCTTTTTTTGAATCGACGCGGAAATGCAACATCACTCTTTTGCAAAGATTGCGGATACCGAGATGCCTGTCCTACCTGCCAAAACCCAAGAGTATATCATGCTGATGAAAAAAAACTGCATTGTCATTATTGCAAAAGCACGGCACCCATTCCCCTGTTTTGTCCAAAATGTGGAAAATCCATCCTCATGTTTGCAGGTTATGGAACCAAACAAATCGAACAAACCCTCAATCATTTTCAAAACCAGACCAATGCAACAATTATTCGACTCGATAGTGATGAAGACAAAATTTCAATGATTGAAAAACTCAAAGAAAAAAGAAAAAAAATTATTATTGGAACAGAAATCGCCTTTCAATATCTTGACTGGAGCACTCTTGGTGTCTGTGTCTGTATCAACCTCGATACCATGCTCTGCGCCCCAGAATATCTCTCTGAAGAACGTCTCTGGCACCTGATCCAAAAAATACAATATGAACGCATCAACGAAAGTCAATTTTTTATCCAAACCCATTCGCCCACTCACAGCTTTTGGAAAACCCTGATTGACCCTGATGTCTTTTATCGCAATGATCTCAAAAAAAGAAAGTCTTTTTCGTATCCGCCGTATTCATATATGGTCAAATACTTCTCTGGATCTGAAAACAAACTCGAAGCCAAACAAGAGGCTGAAAAAACAAAACGTTCTCTTGAAAATATATTGACAAAAAGGCCAAATACAGGTATAGTGTATGACCCAATAGAACTCCATCCACACTATTTTCGAAAAAAATACTGGTATGGTATAATTCTCTTATTAGAGGCAAATAATTGGGAAAAAACCCTCGCAGAACTCAGCCAGACTCTTTCCGAAGATTGGAAAGTAGATCCAAGGCCAAATTCAATTCTATCAACATGATTTTACCAATCCTCACCATTCCTACCCCAAGTTTACGCGATCGCTCCAAAGAAGTGACTCGCGATTTTGTGCTTGAACCAAATACGCAAGCCTATATCAAAGATCTAATCATCACGATGTACGATGATGATGGTATTGGGATCGCTTCACCGCAAGTAGGCAAAAATATTCGTATTTGTATTATCGGACGCGAAGCTACCCCAGACAAAAAAAAGGACCTGGTGCTCGTCAATCCGGTGTGGACCAAAACGAGTCGCAAAACTGATTGGGATACCGAAGGGTGTCTATCCGTGCCAAAATTCTATGGCAAGGTCAAACGCTATACCACTATCCATGTCGAGGCGCTCGATGAGCAAGGAAACCCGATTTCTTTTGAAGCCAAAAAATTCTTTGCCCGCGTGATCCAGCACGAAGTCGATCACCTTGATGGTATTCTCTTTATTGACAAGGCCAAGGATATCTACGAAATAGAAAAGTAAAAAAAGCTTCCAAAAGCTTTTTTTTGTGTTATACTCAATTTATATGGAAAAAACAAAAATAGTTTTCTTTGGAACCCATGAATTTGCTGCCTTTATTTTGCAGGGTCTTATTGATTTTCCTTTTTTTGAAGTTGCTCTTGTGATTACCCAGCCTGACCAACCAGTCGGACGAAAACAAGTTCTGACTCCCCCTCTGACCAAAGTTATTGCCCAAAAATATAAAATTCCAGTTGTCCAACCTGAAACTTTGAAAAATTTTGAGATACCTGTTCAAGATTTTGATATTTCGATTGTCATTGAATATGGACGTATTATCCCCGAACGCCTTCTCTCTATTCCTCGACACAAAACCCTCAACATCCACCCATCACTCTTGCCAAAATACCGTGGGCCAACACCGATTCAGGCAGCTCTGCTCCATGGTGAAAGCAAAACAGGAGTGACGATCATGCAGATGGATGCGACTATGGATACAGGACCAATCTTGATGCAAAAAGAATTACCCGTAGCAGCGGATGATACATTTTTGACTCTGCGAGAAAAACTCATGCCACTGGCTCTTGAGGGACTTCTTGAAACACTGCCTCTTTATATTGATGAAAGTATCAAGCCAAAAGCACAAAATAACAACGAAGCGAGCTACTGCAAACTTTTGACCCGAGACGATGGCAAAATTGATTGGCAAAAAACTTCTTCTGAAATCTATAACCAATACCGCGCATTCACTCCCTGGCCAGGAGTATGGACGACTTGGAATGAAAAACGCCTCAAACTTCTCCAAATCCAACCGTCCCACGAGTCGCTTCTTCCTGGACAGATACAATGCGACAATGAAACCGTACATATTGGTACCAAGGATGGATCAATTGAAGTTTTGGAGCTCCAGATCGAAGGAAAGAATGCTATGGATGCCAAAACATTCATTCGTGGATATAAAGACTTCCATAATTCAAACGTGCAATAATTCTGGAGTCTATGTTTGAATTTTTACGAACAAAAAAAGAAACCACCCCACTCCTGCTTCTCAGTTTCGTATATGTCGCACTTCGGATCATATCATTGGCTACCTACCACTCCGTACTCGCCAATCAAATCATTGCCGGGATCATTATCGCTTCTTTTTTGTACCTGTGTGTCAAAAAACCCCGCCTCGCCTTTGTTATTTTAGTTGCAGAGTTTCTTCTTGATGGGGCTGGACATTTTTTTGAACTCCAGAGACTTCTTCTGCGAACCTGGTTCCTCGGAATATTTGGTGTGACTTGGCTCCTATCCCTCGTCAAAGAGAAAAAATTACTCGCTTTTTTTTCAGCTTTTCCTCGTATCTTTTTTTTGCAGATCATTGCACTCAGTCTTGTAATACTGTTTGCAATTCTCAATGGTTTTGCCAAAAACAATACTCCCATTTATATACTCCAGGATGCTATCCTCTATCTTTTCGTTTTTCTTGTTTTTCCAGCCATCACATTTTATCCTCAAATAAAAAAACACTTTTCTTCCATTGCACAGGCATTCATTGTGGGATCTGGTATTTTTTCTCTGTTTAGTTTTTTTTATTATTCAAGTGGGATTGGGATATTGCGAGATACGTACTACCACTGGTTTCGCAATGTTGCGGGTGGCAAAATAACTGACCTGGGAGATAATTTTTTTCGTATTGTCCTTTCTGAGCATCTTTTTATTGTACCTATACTTTTGATTATTACTTCCCTCTTGATTGATAACCCCAAAAATAAAAAATTCTGGTTACTCCTCATACCGACTTCCATCGTATTGGTACTCAACTTCTCACGTATTTATTTTGTCGCCTTGGCAGTAGGAATGCTGATTTTGGCGATAAAAAACTCTTTCAAAAAATGGTTTATTGTTTCCACACTGGTTACGGCCTGTGTGCTCGGTCTGTTCTCCTCTTTTTATTTTGCAGCCAGCCGTGGCAATTCTCTTGGACTTCCCCTGCTTGGTCTGCGTATTGGAGGCACCACAACTCCAAGCGCTGAGACCAGTGGCGCCATACGCCTTGCCATCCTCCCCCAAGCCATAGAAAAAATAAAAAGCCATCCGTGGATTGGCTCTGGCCTGGGTACTGCTATTACCTATACTGATCCCACCACCAAAGAATCTGTGACACGCACCCAATTTGATTGGGGCTACCATGAGGTACTCGCTGAGCTTGGTATAGTCGGGACTTTTATTTTTCTCTTTTTTCTTGTATCTCTTATTTTTTCTCTCGGAAAAATTATTTATATCTCTTCTCCATTTTCACAAGATCCAAATCTTCCACTTCTTCGAGGCCTTTTTGCTGGAGCCATATCACTTTTTATCATCAATATAACGACTCCTGCACTGTTTCAAGGTTTTGGGATACTCTATTTTGTGTTGTTACT
>CAYTKU010000015.1:7474-12389 GCA_964438795.1 uncultured Gammaproteobacteria bacterium | reverse complement strand
AGGAGGAGCTGTCAATGATGATTATTTGATCTATGCTTTTGATGTTGACATCAATGTCAGTGGCCGAATACTCAATTGGTGGGGGATTCCAGTGGCTCCAAATACTCCGACCAGTGATATTTCTGATTTGTCTTTTCATCCGGATACAGGTGTTTTGTATGTACTCTATGATGCGGCAAATCGTCTGATAGAAATGGATACATCAGGAAGAGTACTCAATGATTATTCCAATGTTCCTGTGGCGGATCAAGAAGGGATTGCTTTGGTGACAAATCATGCCGCACAAACGGCTGATGTGTATATTGCCTCTGATACCCAAAAATTGATTGGTTGGTTTTCTGGTTTTCCTGTGAGATTTTATGATGGAGATGGGGATGGTGTGCATCAATTTGCTGATTGTGATGATACAGATAGAAGTATTTCTGCTTTGCAAAATTTTTATTTGGATGCGGATGGAGATGGTCTTGGTTCTGACAATATGATTTCTGTTTGCTCAAACGTCGCTCCAGAGGGATATGTCGTCAACTCAGATGATGTGAATGATAATTTTGGAGTGCAACCGAATCTTATTGTTGATGGTGATTTTGAAATGGGTAACATGAATAGTTGGCTTCGCTATGGTACCCCAAGCCTGATAGAAAAATCATGGGATCAGACTGTAGGTTCGAGAGTGTTGCATATACTCGCTGGAAGTGGTGGAGTACAACAAACGAATATTCCGGTTGTGGCTGGTCGTACCTATGAACTTCGCTATGATGTAAAAGTAGTGCGAGGTACGCTCTCTGTACGTCTTGGAAATAAAAATTCAAACTTTGATTTTCAAGGGGCTCAGCAAGTAGAAAGAAGTTCTGCTGCGTATGTGACACGAACTCGTCGTTTTGTGGCTCCTGTTTCTACAGATTTTCGTCTGGTAATGGCCGTACGCAATGCAGATGTATTTATGGATAATATCAGTATTGTAGAAGTTCTTGAATAAACCTATGAATAATCTTTCTACCCTCGCAACAAAAAATCTTGGAGACATTGTGCGTGATGCCATTTCTCTGCAGCCAACTGAAAAAGCCCTGGTTATCTTTGATACCGAGGCACCCTTGAGTCAGATTATGCTCGAAGGATACAAAAATGTTCTTCCAACGGCAGAGTTTATGGATTTTCATACGGTGACTCCTGCGCAGATCATGGAGGCTATTGATGCATGCCAAAAAGGGGATTTGGTCGTACTTTTGCAATCGACCAATTTTCGTCTCAATGAATTTCGTTTTCGTATAGAGCTCTTTCAACGAGGACTCAAAACAATTGAACATGTTCATCTCAAGCGTATCAAAGAAGAACAATTTGAACGATATATTCAGGCTCTTGCCTATGACGCAGAGTATTATCGATCGCGCGGAAATGCTCTCAAGCCAATATTAGAAAATGCCACAGAGGTGATTGTAAAGTGTCCAGGAACGACTTTGGTTTACCAAGGTGGAATGGAAACAGCCAAACTCAATGTGGGGGACTATTCTCAGATGAAAAATGTTGGTGGTACCTATCCGATTGGAGAAGTATTTACTGAAGCCAAGGTCCTCGAACAGGTCAATGGTGAGGCAATGATTTTTGGCTATGCTGGCGAAGATCATTTGATACGGATTGTTGAACCGTTCAAGGTCATTATTGAAAAAGGAAAACTTACTGCGCCCACTGCTCCAGAAGAATTTCAACATATACTTGATCTCATTCGTGCAGATGAAGAGGTGCATGTACGTGAATTTGGTCTTGGACTCAATCCTGCTATGGGAAAAAATGCAATTGTTGCCGATATTACTGCTTTTGAGCGTCAAAAAGGAATGCATATCTCGCTCGGTGCAAAGCATGCGGTCTATGCCAAACCAGGGCTCAATCGGAAAACAGGGCGCTATCATGTCGATGTATTTGTTGATATTGAGACGATTACGGTTGATGGACAGGATATTTATCGGGATGGAGATTTTGTTATAGAAAAATCTGCTTGAGGTTGACAAAAAGGGCGTTTTGTGCTATAATGATCTTGTTCAAATATAGTCTATAAAATAAGCGCAGTCGGGTTTGGTTTTTTTTCTGTATTTGTTCGTTACTTATATTGTTTTTATAGACATATGGAACAAGGTACTATTGTTCGTCTTACTGACAAAGGTTTCGGTTTTATCTCTCGCGAGGGACAGGAAAAAGATCTTTTTTTCCACATGAATGAACTTCAAAATGTTCAATTCAATGACCTCCGCGTTGGTGATAAAGTTTCCTTTGATGTAGAAGAAGGTCCAAAAGGACTCAACGCTGTACGTATTTCACGTATCGAAGCGTAATACTTTCAAGTATTTTAAAACACCCTGAGCGTAAGCAAAGGGTGTTTTTGTATTGTTTTGAGTGGAAAGGGAAGATTATTTTTTATCCAAATTTCTATAATAATCTACACAGACAGCGCGGATTGTTTTGTTTGGCAACAGATTGCAAGATTTTGAATCATTTTTTTGTATATAGAAATATTGGTAGCAGAGCATATCCAGTCCTGGTTCAAGTTTTTGACAGAGGGTTGGGTCATTTTTTGAGACCGCTTGATTGGCATAGCAATCTTGAAAATCTTCGCGTCCGTCACAGGTTGCGACGTCTTTGTATTTGTCTACGGATGGATTTGGAGTCGATACTGGGACAACAATTGGGGTAGGGGTATTTTCTTCAATAATTGGTTTTTCTTCGGTTTTTTTGCCACAGCCAGTCAAAACAAAGACCATTGCGAGGCTGAGCAGGAGTACTTTTTTCATACAAATTTTTGGTTAAAGTGAGTATATTCTAAAAAAATTTTAGCATGGAGAGAGAATTAAATCAAGGGGTCTCAGAGGCAATATTTTACCCATTGAAAAGACCTTCAAAATACGCTACTATACGCACACAAAAGCCATTATTTTTGAGATTTTGCCATGTCTCGTTTTGTTCACCTGCACGTCCATTCGCATTATTCGCTTCTCTATGGAATGATGAAGCCAAAGAAAATTGCCGCCTATGCCAAAGAGCGCGGTTTTTCGGCTATTTCACTGGTGGATTATGGTTCGATGTATGGAGCCATTGAATTTTATCAGGCATGTGTAGAAAATGGTGTGAAACCAATTATTGGGTTTGAAGCCTATATTGCCCCACGGGGAATGGAAGACAAAGATCCAGAACTTGATAAAGAACTGTATAATCTCGTTCTTCTTGCAGAAAATTATGATGGGTATCGCAATTTGATGAGACTGACTTCAGAAGGGCATTTGCGAGGTACATTCAATGGCAAACCACGCCTCGATAAAATCACGCTCAAAAAATATTCTCAAAATGTTATTGCTCTTTCTGCCGGAATCAAAGGTGAAATTCCACGTTTGCTCCGTGCAGGTAAAATAGACGAAGCCAAACGAGTTGCACTGGAATACAAAGATATTTTTGGGGAAAATAATTTTTTTCTTGAACTGCAGGATCATCCCGCACTCGAAGGACAGATAGATGTCAATACCAAGCTCGTAACACTTTCCAAAGAAACAGGCATACCACTGGTGGTAACGCGTGATGTATTTTATGCAAGTCCTGAATATGCCGAAGCTCAAGATATCATGTGCTGTATTCGTGAAGGGTGGAAAGTAGATTATACCAATCGTGAAAGTTATCGTCATGTGGATCGATCACTCAATAGTGAAGAAGATATTGCGTCACGTTTTCGACATATTCCAGAAGCGATTGAAAATACACAGAAGATTGCTGAGCGAATCAACATTGTCATTGAACTCAATAAATGGCATTTTGCTCCGGTGCCACTTGAAGAGGGAAAAACGTATGACCAAATGTTGAGCGATCAGACCTATGCACGCGTCCTTCTCTATTATCCAGAAATTACCGAAGAATTGAAAATGCGTATTGAGTATGAACTGGATATTATCAAAACCAAAGGATATTCTCCGTATTTTTTGTGTGTTGCTGACTTTGTAAATTATGCAAAATCACAGGGTATTGTAGAAACAACTCGTGGATCTGCAGCAGGATCTTTGGTTTCGTATATTATGGGTATTACCACCGTTGATCCTATGCGTTTCAAATTGCCGTTTGAGCGCTTCCTCAACCCGTTTCGTCCGAGTGCACCAGATATTGATACTGACTTTGCCGATGACCGGCGTGAAGAAATGATTGAATATGTGACCAAAAAATATGGTGCTGACAAAGTTGCCCAGATTATTACGTTTGGAACGATGGCTGCGCGTGCGAGTGTTCGGGATGTGGGGCGTGCTCTTGGTTTGTCATATAGTTTTTGTGATCAAGTATCCAAACTCATTCCACCTGGTGCCCAAGGATTTCCGATGACAATTGCCCGTGCACTCAAAGAAGAACCAGATCTCAAAAAGCTCTATGAGAGTAATAGTGATGTCAAACGTCTGCTTGATCTCGCCCAAAAAGTAGAAGGCTGTGCACGTCATACGTCTATTCATGCGGCTGGTGTGGTGATTTCACCTACACCTCTTATAGATTTTGCTCCAGTGCAGTACGAAGTTGGAGGAACTCGACTCACGACACAGTATGAAATGAAAGCCGTTGAAGCTGCCGGAGTATTGAAGAACGATTTTCTTGGAATTCGCAATCTTTCTATTCTTGGAAAAGCGGTTGAGATTGTCAAAGCAACGACAGGTGAAATAATAGATATTTATAAACTTCCGCTCGATGATAAAAAAACGTTTGAAATGCTCGCACGTGGAGAAACCATGGGAACCTTTCAGCTCGGTGGGAGTGGGATGACTCGCTGGGTCAAAGAGCTCAAGCCAACCAATATTGATGATATCATGGCCATGGTAGCCCTCTATCGTCCTGGGCCAATGGAATCTATTCCAGAATATATCAAACGCAAATATAATCCAGAGTTCGTAACGTATTTTGATCC
>CAYTKU010000015.1:5427-7374 GCA_964438795.1 uncultured Gammaproteobacteria bacterium | reverse complement strand
ATTGTGCACGAGTGTACCCGTATCAATATTGAAGTATTGCCACCAGATGTCAATGAAAGTTTTCGTAATTTTGCTATGGTGAGTAAACCAGGTGAGGCCGGTCGTATTCGGTTTGGACTCAAAGCGATCAAAAATGTCGGAGAGCATATTTGTGAAGTAATTTATACAGAACGAAAGAAAAATGGTCAGTATAAAAATTTGGAAGATTTGCTCCAGCGTGTACAGGATAAAGATTTGAACAAAAAATCCATTGAAAGCTTGGCGCAGTCAGGAGCGCTCGATTGTTTTGGTATAGATCGAGGGGTTTTGCTTTGTAATAGCGAACAAATTTTGGCTTTTTCCAAACATTTGCGTGAAAAACAAAACACCCAGCAGGATTCACTTTTTTCTGGCCCTCTCTTTGATATGGAGAGCAAAATTATTTTGAAGGGGTATCCTGATGCAACATTGGATGAAAAATTGAAATGGGAAAAACAGCTTTTGGGCATTTATCTTTCTTCGCATCCTTGTGCTGCGTATGAACAAAAACTCAGTGGTGTTATTACGCTTTTGAATGAAGTAGAATTATACCCTCGTGATGAATGGATTGTGGTGTGCGGTGTGGTCGCAAGTATCAAGAAAAAAATTACCAAAAAAGGGGACATCATGCTGTTTGTGACGATTGAAGATAGAAGTAGTGGAATGGAACTTTTGGTATTTCCCAAGACCTATGCAACCACGCAAGAATTGTGGAAAGAAGGAAATGTGCTCTGTGTGGTAGGAAAAACTCCGAAAGAAGAAGGAGAAAATAAGATATTTGTGGAAAATGCCTATGTCCTCACAAAGGAAAATGTAGAAACGATTGGACGACAAGTGCGAATGGGGCAAAAGAGTGGTGGAAAATCTGCGAACCCTTCGGCTGTGGCTCAGGGTAAAAAAGAAAAAGTATTGCGGATCACTCTTGACCCGAGTCTTCTCAAAGAAAAAATGGAAGGCCTGAAGGCTTTGATGTCTCAGTATCCTGGCGAGTATCGCGTGTATCTTTCGGTTGGTGGAAATAATATAAAAACCGGATCAATGATCCGGTGGGATGAGGATGTGCAAATGGCTCTAAAAGAAATAATTGGAGAATGTCCTATTGATTTGTTTGAGTAGTCGGTTCTACTCTCCAATATGCCAATTGGGATCAGCGACAAGACTTTGCCAGGGAGTAAAGTCTTGTTTTTGTATATGATGAATACTCGCGAGCGCAATCATGGTGGCATTGTCCATGCCGTATTTGATGTCGGGAAGTCGAACTTGAATATTTGAATCAAAATTTTGAACTTGCTCTGTGAGTGTATTTCGGAGGCGTTTGTTGGCACTGACTCCACCTGCAAGAATGACCGTTTTTGGTTTGTATTGTTTGCAGGCTTTGATGGTCTTTGTAACGAGTACATCGACAATCGCTTGTTCAAATGAAGCACAGAAATCATTGATAGTTACCTCGCTTGAAGTGGATTGTCCAAATACTCCAGCCGGAAATGATGCTGGCATGATATTCATCGCTGCAAGCGAATTATCTCGGAGCCAGTAGAGTGCCGAAGTCTTGAGACCTGCAAAACTAAAATTATAATTGTCTTCTTTTATCATTGGACGAGGAAAGTTGATGGCAGTAGGATTGCCAGTTTCGGCAAACTTGGAAATTTTTGGTCCACCTGGATACTCAAAGCCGAGAATTTTGGCTGTTTTGTCAAAGCATTCTCCGGCCGCATCATCAGCTGTTTTTCCAATTCGTTCATAATCCCCATAATCTTTCATGAGAATAATTTCTGTGTGTCCGCCAGAAACAATAAGACAGAGTGCTGGAAATGTGAGATCGATATGATATTCGGGCTGGTCCTTTTGCGGGATGAGTACTGAGTGAATATGGCCTTCAATATGATTGACTCGTACCAGAGGAATACCCTGCAGATAGGAAAGATTTTT
>CAYTKU010000015.1:0-5327 GCA_964438795.1 uncultured Gammaproteobacteria bacterium | reverse complement strand
GCAACTTCGGGTACCACACCGCCATAGACTTTATGTATATCAATTTGGCTCGCTGTTTTTTCAGCCAGAATTTTGAAGGTGTTGCCTTGTACTTCGATAAGCGATGCTGCTGTGTCGTCGCAGGAGGATTCGATTCCAAGTATTTGCATAGTATCTGGTGATTTGTTTTCTCCCATGGAGGGGAGTTCCTAAATAGTGGTTTTATTCTAGCAGAAAAGAGGCAAAAAGCAATATGTATAGATTTTTGCTGACTCTTGAAAATTTTAGCGAATTATATATATTTATTTGAAGAATACTCTTTTGTCTGTTATATTGTTACTGCTATGACATACAAAAGTCTTCCGAGTTCTTCTATAAAAACCCTGTTTGACACCGCTCCAGGGGGATTTTTTATTACAGATAAAAATGCCATTATCTTGTATGCAAATCGAGCTTTGGAAGCAAAAACTGGGTATTCTGTTCATGAAACCATCGGTAAAACTCCAGGGAAACTCTGGGGCAGACAAATGCCTCAAGCATTTTATAAAAAACTTTGGCATGTTTTGAAAGAGAAAAAACAGCCGTTTACAAGTCCTGTCAAAAATCGAAGAAAATCAGGCGAACTTTTTGATGAGACAATGCGCATCGCTCCGGTTTTTGAAAAAGACGAGATTGCCTACTATATTGCGGTCCAACCAACGAAAAACAACCAAAATGTCGAGAAAGAATTTGCTGATTTTATGCGAGAGGGACAACGAGATCCTACTCTTTTTATTCAAAAGCTTGGTTCGTGGATTTTAGAAAAACCCCTTTCTTTACCCTCTTCTCTTTCAACGTCTGAATTTTTACAATCTTATTTTATTGAGCCTACTGAGGAGGTATACAAAAAACGCATTGAAGATAAAGAGTTGCTTCTTTTTGCTCAGAAAAAAATAAGTAATTTTAATGCACTGTACGAGAAATATTATAAAATTGTTTTTGGTTATTTTTATGGGCGACTCAGTAGTGATAAAGAGACTGCGTCTGATCTGACACAGGAAACATTTCTTCGGGCATTTTCTCATCTTTCTCGTTTTGTTCCGTCCAATGCCACTTATCAGACTTATCTTATCCGCATTGCTCACAATATTTTGGTCAATCATTATCGTGTCAAAATTCCGCTTGGTTTTGAACAAACAGAAGTAAGCAATTTGTGTTCAACAGAGAAAATAAATAATTTTTTTGTAAAAGAAAGCATTGATCAAGCACTTTTGCAGATACCACGTTTTCAGCAAGATATACTAAATTTGTACTATACAGAGGGGTATTCAATACGAGAAATTGCCCAAAAATTTCAAAAAAGTGAAAATGCGATAAAATTGCAGCTTTCACGAGCACGCAAAGTACTCAAAAACCTTTTGGATGAATAATTTTTTTTCTTACAAAAAGGTGCCAGTCCAATCTGACACCTTTTTTATTTTTTGGTGTTTATATACATGTGCTTTTAAAATTTTTTTATGCCAATATACAAAATTCAAAAAAGGAGCGGTGCTATTGTTGATTTTGATCTACAAAAGATAGAATCTGCGGTACAAAAAGCAATGATCGCCACAGGTGAAGGGGATGGTGCTTCTGCGTATACGCTCTCAAGAGACGTCTATATCAAACTTGAAGAAATTTTTGGCGATAGTATCCCGACGGTTGAAAAAATCCAAGATATTGTCGAAGAAATTCTTATAAAATATGACTATCCAAAAGTGGCAAAAGCCTATATTTTGTATCGTGCCAAAAGAAATGAATCACGGGAAGATAAAAATGTTGTTGTGGAGGTAGAAAAAACTATTTCAGAGTATTTGGAAAAACTTGACTGGCGAGTCAATGCCAATGCCAATCAGGGCTATTCTCTCGGAGGTATGATTCTCAATACGGCAGGCAAAGTCATTGCCAATTATTGGCTTTCGCATATTTATCCAAAGGAACTGGGTGATCTTCACCGAAATGCAGATATGCATATTCATGATTTGGATATGTTTTCAGGGTACTGCGCTGGCTGGAGCCTTCGAGCCCTTCTCGAAGAGGGATTTAATGGTGTTGCTGAAAAAATTGAATCTGATCCTCCCAAACATCTGAGTTCGGCTGTGGCGCAAATGGTAAATTTTCTTGGTACTTTGCAAAATGAATGGGCAGGTGCTCAGGCATTTTCAAGTTTTGATACGTATCTTGCACCCTTTGTAAAAAAATATGAGATTGAACTTCGTGAAGAAATGAAGACAGGGGAGATGGAATTTCATAGTGAAGACGCAAGAGAAAAGTATGTTGAAAAAAATGTATATCGGTATGTGTATCAAAATATGCAGTCATTTGTCTTTAACATGAATATTCCTTCACGTTGGGGGACTCAAACTCCATTTACTAATATTACATTGGATTGGGACTGTCCGGACGATCTTAAATCAAAAAGACTTTTGCTTGGGGGCATTCCTTTTGAGTATACCTTTGGTGAATTGCAACCAGAAATGAATATTATTAATAAAGCTTTTATTGAAGTCATGACCAAAGGTGATTCTCGTGGACGTACATTTACGTTTCCTATTCCGACGTATAATATTGGCAAAGATTTCAATTGGGAAGACCCAAAAAATTTGCCCTTGTTTGAAATGACTGCTAAATATGGCACACCGTATTTCCAAAATTTTATAAATTCTGACATGAATCCTGGTGATGTGCGTTCGATGTGCTGTCGTCTTCAGCTCGATCTGACAGAGCTACGCAAACGTGGAGGGGGACTTTTTGGTTCTGCTGAAATGACCGGTTCAATTGGTGTTGTGACGATCAACAGTGCACGTCTTGGGTATTTGTATAAAGGGGAAAAAGAAAAATTTCTTGCACGCATTGAGTACCTTATGGAAATGGCAAAAGTCTCTTTGGAAATTAAACGCAAAGAAATTCAAAAATGGATTGACCGAGGATTGTTTCCCTATACCAAAAGATATTTGGGTCAACTCAATAATCATTTTTCAACAATTGGAATCAATGGTCTCAATGAAGCAATTCGAAATTTTACCAGTGATGAATATACAATTACTGATCCGAGAGGACAAGAGTTTGCGGTGGAAGTATTAAATTTTATGAGAGAAAAATTAAAAGCCTTTCAAGAAGAAACTGGCAATCTGTACAATCTCGAAGCCACACCAGCTGAAGGAACTACCTATCGTTTTGCGAAAGAAGATCAAAAACGTTTTCCAAATATTTTGCAGGCTGGCACTGTGGAGGCACCATATTATACCAACTCTTCACAAATACCTGTCGGATATACTGATGATGTGTTTGAAGCATTAGAACTTCAGGATAACCTTCAGACGAAGTATACGGGGGGTACGGTGCTTCATTGTTATATGAATGAAAGAATTACCAGTGGTGTAGCTTGCCGATCATTGGTGAAAAGTATTTTGAGCAATTTCCGTCTTCCGTATATCACGATTACCCCGACTTTTTCTATTTGTCCAAAGCATGGATATCTGGCAGGGGAATATGATTTTTGCCCCAAGTGCGATGCAGAACTCGGTATTGAATCAGCTCCTCAATTTGATGAGGCGTGGCGCAAAACCTATACCAATCAAGCAAGTGAAAAATAATTGACACCTTTTGATGATTTTTGTGTTTATTCTTTAGAGTTTCATTTTTAAGTATATTTTTATGCCAGAGAATAAAAAGAGGACACGGTGCGAAATTTGGACCCGCGTGATGGGCTATCATCGGCCTGTATCTCATTTTAATACAGGGAAAAAAGCAGAACATATGTCTCGTAAACATTTTCTTGAGTGTGTCGCATCCAATACTGAATTTATGAAACAATATCAAATTTAATTTTTGTTCTATGAATTATCTTCTTTTTACTACGACTCAGTGCCCCAAGTGCCCTGCTTTTAAAGAATTTATACAAAAAAATATTCATTTTGGAGGAGAAATCATCGATCAAAACAATGAAAATTTTTATTCTCTTTCGAGAGAATTTTTGGTAAATTCTGTTCCAACTCTTTTTATTTTTGAAGATGAAACTCGAGATGGTGCTTTGCTTCGTACAAGTGAAGTAAGTGATGTTTATGATTTTATTCATTCACACTAATACATGTTGCTCTCAGGTATCCAAAAATTCAGCCTGCTCGATTATCCAGAAAAAATTTCCTGTATTGTTTTTACACCAGGATGCAATTTTCGTTGTGGGTATTGTCACAATCCTGAGTTTGTTTTGCCTCAGATGATTCGTGAGATCAAAGACGGGTTTATACCAGAAGAAATATTTTTTCGTTTTTTGGAAAAGAGAAAAGGGAAAATCGAAGGAGTGGTGATTACGGGTGGAGAGCCGACGGTGATGGGTGATTTGTTGGCATTTATGCGTACAGTGAAAAAAATGGGATTTTGTATAAAACTCGATACCAATGGAAATAAACCCGAAGTGGTTGAACAAGCTCTCAGAGAAAATCTGGTTGATTATATTGCCATGGATATAAAAACATCACTTGGTCAGTATAAAAAATTGGTTGGAGAACGTGCAAATGAAACTGAGATTGCAAAGAGTATTGATATGATCAAAAAGAGTAATATTTCCTATGAATTTCGCTGTACTCTGATCAAAGAAATTCATACGGAAAAAATTCTTGATGCTATGGCTTGTCTTTTGGCTGGTGCAACTACGGTGTATCTTCAAACATTTCGTCCTGGTACTACATTGAACCCGATGTTTCAATCATTTCATCCTTTTTCAGAAAGAGAAATGGAAACTATTTCTAAAATTTTTGAAGGTAAAGTGCAAAGAGTTGCTGTGAGGGCATAATTTTATAATTTTTGTATTCGTATGAAAGATAAAAAAATATATATTGCCAGTGGTCTTTTGCGTATCACACTTGGAAGTATTTTTCTGTGGGCTTTTTTGGATAAACTTTTTGGTTTTGGATTTTCTACTATTCCTGAAAAATCTTGGCTTGCTGGGAACTCTCCGACCTTTGGTTTTTTGAGCAATAATAAAGGTGTATTTTCTTCGTGGTTTCAATCTCTTGCCGGAAGTGGTTTGGTTGATTGGCTTTTTATGATGGGACTTCTCGGCATTGGACTTGCACTTATTTTTGGTATTGGTATGAAAATAGCGGTGTATAGTGGTTCATTGCTCATGTTTTTGATGTGGCTCGCGAGTTTACCATTAAAAAATCATCCTTTTGTGGATGACCATATTATCTATATTTTGGTTTTGTGGGTTTTGTATTTTTTGGAAGCAGGAAAACATTTTGGATTTGGAAATTGGTGGTCTCGTACAAAGCTTGTAAAGAAAATGGATTTTTTAGAATAATTGTTTTGGGGAATTGGCCTCGACT
>CAYTKU010000014.1:1741-12965 GCA_964438795.1 uncultured Gammaproteobacteria bacterium | reverse complement strand
CAAAGCCATTGATAGCAACTTTGATTTTTTTGGGCATAGAAAAAGTTAAAGAGATAAGTAAAAGGTGATATGCGATAGAGATAGGAGAAGTATAACAAATAATGAGAGATATCTACAAGGGCTGGAGAGGATTGACAAAAAGGCAAAAATAGGGTAGGTTCCGCAGGCTAGCCAGATTTCCTGGCGATAGGGAAAAGGGATTCAAAAATGAACCTGCTGCGATGCGTTTTGTCAGTTCTGTTCATTCTCGGCACGGTGGCCTGCAACGAGCCGCCACAGGTGGACCCGATCGCGCACTTGTGCGAAGATGGGCCTAGCATGGCCTGCGTGCAAGACCTCGCAGACCTGGAAGCAACGGATGAGGGCTGCTTGCGTTTCGTGTTCGCACAGTCGCAACACTTCCTGTGCAAACCCGTGCAGGAGTGCACATGCCTGGAAGGCTGTGTGCAGTTGCAACATGCAACAGGCGCTCTTCTCATCTGCGATGAACCGACCGCAGGCAAGTAACTCCGTCAACGCACGGCATCTCGGACTACCCACCAAATACCCCCCCTCCCCAACCATCCCCCCACATAAGATCTTGAAATACTTCGAGACTTTATCAAGGAGTTTGATGGTTGGGTGAAATCAAAAAGAGTCTCATTTTATGAGGCTCTTTTTTGTATACAAATGGTGGACCAGGCGGGATTCGAACCCGCATCTCTATCTTCGCAGGATATTATTTTACCCTTAAACTACAGGCCCGTGGTCCACCAAATATAGTATATATGAACAAAGATGAAATTTTTATAAAGTCTTTCTAAAAAAAATAACATCCCGGAGATCCGGAATGCTATTTTGCGAAGATAGAGTTGCCTGTAGTTATACAGGTAATATCCTATAAGAACAATATAACAAAAAAAACTTTGTTTGTCAACCTTACATTCCAGCCTGTGCATTTACTTCTGCTACGAAGTCAGTTTCGGCTTTGACAATTCCTTCACCAAGCATGTAGCGAGTAAAACGGCGGACAGAAATTTTTTCTCCAATTTCAGCAGTTTTTTCAGTCAAAAGCTGTTCAATCGTTTTGTCTTCATCTTTGAGAAAAGGCTGTTCGAGGAGACACACTTCACTGTAGTAGCGATCAAATTTTCCAGCCATGATTTTTTCAAGCATTGCTTCTGGTTTTCCTTCAGCGATGAGCTGTTCGCGGTAAATCGCTTTTTCACGATCGATTTCTCCAGCAGGAACTTCATCACGACTCACATATTTTGGAGCAACTCCAGCAATGTGAAGAGCAATGTCATTTGCGAGCGCTTTGAATCCATCGGTCTTGGCAACAAAATCTGTTTCGCAGTTGACTTCAACCAGTACTCCAACTTTGCCCCCAGCATGAATATAACTGACAACCAAACCTTCAGAAGCAACTTTGTCAGCGCGTTTGGCAGCTTTGGCAATTCCTTTGGCACGAAGGATATCAATGGCTTTTTCCATGTCGCCACCGGCTTCGTCCATGGCTTTTTTACAATCCATCATTCCGGCACCAGTTTGTGCACGGAGTTTGGCAATATCTTGAGCAGTAATCATAAAATATTTTTTTTAAAAGTAATAAAAATAGTGAATCAATTCTGCGTCATCCGCAAAAATCTGTCTGACTCAATGCTATTTTACTTCACCTTTGTTTTTTTCTGCTTCTGCTTTTCCTTCTTTTATTGCCTCAGCAACGAGATTCACAATCATTTTGATAGCATTCACAGCATCATCATTGGCTGGGATAACCCAGTCAGCTTTATTTGGGTTGGCATTGGTATCACAAACAGCAACAATTGGAACATGCATACGGTTTGCTTCCATAACAGCAGTTTTTTCACGCTGCATTGCAGGAAGAAAGAGCGCATCTGGCATTTTATCGAGTTTGGCAATACCACCAAGATAGATATCCATCTTTTCGAGTTCTTTGGCAATATCAAGCTGTTCTTTTTTGGTATATTTTTCGAGTTCTCCAGTAGCCTGTTCTTCTTTGAGAGTGTTATATTTTTTTACGAGTTTTTTGATTTCAGCAAAGTTGGTAAGCATTCCGCCAAGCCAACGATCTGTCAAAAATGGCATGCCACAATCCATTGCAGCAGCTTTGACGATTTCGCGTGCCTGAGGTTTGGTAGAAACAAAGAGAATTACTTTGCCTTCTGCTGCCAGTTTTTTGATTTGTGGCAACACGATTTCGAGTTCAGCACGTGTTTTTTCAAGATCAATAACGTGAATGTTATTGCGATCTGTATAGATGAAATCTTTCATCTTTGGGTGCCAGCGTGATGTCTGGTGGCCGAAGTGAACTCCAGCCTGAAGCATTTCGAGGATGCTTGGTATAGTCATATTTTTTCCTTTTCACCTCCTCGGTTCGCCTTCTGGGTGGCCAGAAAGAGGAAAATTGTTCCGAGTGAGAGATAAATAATATGGCGCTATATTAAAGGATTTTTGTGTTTTTGTCAAGAAAAGAACCCTCTACCCGCAAGGAACCCGATTTAGCGTGTTTTTTGCTTAAATTTCAGCATTTGACCAGCCGTGAGCGCAATAGCCAATGCATCTGCCGCATCGTCTTGAAGTTTTTTTTCTTTGAGCTTGAGGACCATGATGACCATTTTTTGAATTTGGCCTTTTTCAGCTCTGCCATAGCCAGTCAAAGATTGTTTGACTTCCAGCGGAGTGAATTCATCGACGGGTATTCCTGCCTGTACGAGCGTCAAAAGTATGACCCCACGTGCCTGCCCAACTTGGATCGCCGTAGTGACATTTTTGTAGAAAAACAATTCTTCAAGTCCTGCATGAGTTGGCTTGTAGTGCTTGATTATTTTTTCGAGTGTCTGATGAATTTCCAAAATACGTTCGACAAATGTTTTTTTGGGTGAAGTTTCAATGAGTCCGTGAGCAACATGTACCCACTCGCTCCCCTGTTTTTCAATAATACCAAAACCAACTCGACCAAATCCAGGATCGATTCCGAGAATACGCTGCGGTGTTGAAGGAGACATAACAATATTGAATACGAGACAAAATACATGGAGCACGAAACAGACGAGACAAGATACATGGATAACGATACAATTTATGTATTGCTCCATGTATTTTGTATATTGTCTCACTTACCCTTCATTGGTATAGACAGCACGCACATCATCAAAATCTTCGAGTGCGTCGTAGAGCTGCTGAAGTTTTTCACTGTCTTCCTGCGAGAGTTCCAGATGTTCTTTGGCCACCCATTCGAGGCCGGCATCTTCTGTTTCAAGATTATATGATTTTATTTTTTCAAGGATGGATTGAAGTGAAGCAACAGATCCGCGAACTTCGAGACCATAGGGGCTCTCTACCAAATCTTCTGCTCCAGCATCAATGAGCGAGAGATCAAATTCATCGCGCGAAGAAATTTTGGTCATCTGCTCCTGCGAAATACGAATGACTGATTTGTGCGCGAACATCCATTGCACACTTCCAGCACTTCCCATGTTACCCCCATTTTTAGCAAATATATTTTTGATTTCACTCACTGATCTATTGCGATTGTCCGTAAACGCTTCGACAAGTACTGCAGCTCCGCCTGGTCCAAATCCTTCATAGACCAACTCTTCCAGTTGCGCACCATCGTTGAATTCTCCAGTACCACGTTTTATGGCTCTTTCGATATTATCCTTTGGCATGTTGGCTGCTTTGGCTTTTTCAATACACAAACGAAGAGAAAAATTCATGCTCTGGTCTGCTCCACCTTGTCGAGTAGCTACCGTAATAAGGCGACTAATCTTGGTAAATTCACCACTCCGAGCTTTGTCGGCTTTGCCTTTTTTCCCCTGAATATTGTGCCATTTTGAATGTCCTGACATACAATAAAAATCTTAAAACTTAAAGCTAAAAAATCAAAACTTTGTACTGTATGTCGGTGGAGGCCATTTTTGGGGAGTAAACATATATTTATAGTGAGTCTTCTTGTTGATGAGATTTGAAATATTCAACAATAAAAGCAGCGAAAATTATAGTAGATTTCCTATAATGAACAAACCTCGATCGAGGGTGCCGTGTTGCACGTTGTTCTGGCAAAAAAATACCTTTGTCAAAATCAAAAGTATCCAAAGACAAACAAGGTGGCTCATTACCTGTACTATACTCAGTAATAAAATCTGGAAGACCTTTTGTAGAAGAAGCTGCGATCAAACAATCTTTGATCAAATACATTTCTCCAGCAGGTGAAGTCGTATACGCATCAACCAATGATTCAGCCGAATCTAATATTATTTTTTCAATATGATCGAGATACCCATCACGGCGTCCTCTCTCAGCGCTCGTTATATCTGACATCAATACTTCTTCTTTTTTTTGTCGAATCAAATCCTGAACAAAATTCACCACATCTTGAAACAACATATCTTGACGATCCCTATCAAAACACTGAATTTGGCTATCGTATGACGAAATTTCTTTTATTTTTGCAAGTGTATTTACCAAAGCTGTAAAATTTGGAACGAGAGCACGATTGTTTTTTACAAAAACCAAAAACGTTCCACTCTGAAAAAAGTTTTCCAAAAATTTTACCATCAAAGAAAGAGCTCCTAACTCATCTCTTGTGAGTTGCCCCTCATATTTTTCTCTTTTTCTAAAATCAAAAAATAATCTTCCGATAAAAGATAGTTTCTCTTTTTCTCTGCTGAAATTTTCAGAAATATATTCTTGATTAAAAAGAATATTGAGTAGTGTATCAATATCGGATTTTGTTATTTCTCCGAGTAGATCTCCATCCAAAACAAAGTCTCTTGATTCTGCATTTTTATATTTGTCTACCAAAAATCTTCTCCCATTCGTATCAATGCCCGCATCATCAGCAACCCTGACAAACTTTCTCAAAATTTCCATTTTTTTTGACATAAAACAATATATTGTTGTTCAAATATTTTATCCTATGACTGAGGAAAAAGCAATTTTCTCTACTTATCCACACCTGGTACCTTGCAATACACACTACTAAGTGTTATAGTTCAAACATATGGAAATAAAAAACATTGAAAATACAAAAGCTCAGATGAGAAAAGGCACGCTGGAATTTGCCATCCTGCTCATTATTGCCCGGGGCAATGTGTATGCTGGAGAGATCCTCCATGAACTTCACCAGGCAGATCTGATCGTAGTCGAAGGCACTCTCTATCCCCTTCTCAACCGACTCAAACGTGAAGAGCTCCTCGAATATACTTGGCAAGAATCCCCTTCTGGTCCACCACGAAAATATTATTCGCTCACCGTGCTCGGCAAAGCTATGATACTCTCGCTTACCAACACATGGAAATCCCTCAGTTCATCTATTCAATCTCTTATCTCAAATTATGAAAAAAACACTCGCTATTAATCTCTCTGGACTCGTCTTCAATCTAGACGAAGATGCCTACCAAGTGCTCAAAAATTATCTTGATAGTATCAGCGAGCACTTTAGAAATGACGTGGGTAAAGAAGAAATTATTACTGATATTGAAAATCGTTTTGCAGAAGAATTTAATCAAAAACGCACAGGATCAAAACAAGTGATCATTCTTGCGGACGTCAATGAAATTATCAAAACACTCGGATCAACAGAAGATTTTCCTTCAGAAAAAACAGAACAAGCAGAGACAGCACACGAAGAAAATACCACTACGCCACCAAAAGGCGCAGCTCGTCGCCTCTACCGCGATACTGACAATGCTATGCTCGGTGGAGTAGCAAGCGGTATTGCCAATTATTTTGGTACAGATACGGTCTGGATCCGAATCTCATTCGTTGTTTTTACTTTTGCGTGGGGATTTGCCATTCCACTCTATATTCTTCTCTGGATCATCACTCCAAAAGCCGAGACAGCATCACAGCGAGCTGAAATGAAAGGAGAACCACTGACTATCAAAGCCATAGAAGAGCATGTAAAAAATATGGTGCACGAAGGAAAAGAGAAATTCAATTCTCTTGAAAAAAAAATGAAAAACAAAAGCTAGGTGGATTTTTTCGTGAAGTTTTGATCCGTATAAAAAATATAATCAAAAGATTTTTCTCTTTGTTTGGTTCGATCATTGGATTTTTTCTTTCGCTCGGTGCTTTTGTGGCTATTATTTTCTTGGCAGTGGGTTCAGGTATTGCTATTGTTCATCGTCACTCACCTTCCCTTGGTATCAATATTGATCAATTTATCAGCCAAAATCAATTTTTTCTTTCACTTTTGTTTCTTGGTGGAGTATTCTTTTTTCCACTTTTTGCCCTTCTCATGCTCGGAGTTAGACTCCTCAAAAAACGTCCGACCTTCAATGGGTATGTGGTTTCTATCATCATCGTACTTTGGGCAGTTTCTCTTACAGGAACAGGAATACTTGCCAGTAAGATCGTTCCTCAGATAGAACGCATGCAAAGCGAAGCGCAAGCAAGTCACCGAGGAGAAATGAAAACCCTGACGCCTGAAATATCTGATTTTACAAGCCTCATCATTTCTGGTTCGTATGATGTGGAAATAAAAAATGGCGAAAATTTTTCTCTCTCAGTCACTGGATATGAAAAAGATTTGGAAAGAGTACAAGTAAAAAATATAGGGCAGACTCTTACTCTTTCTGAAAAAGATATATCTAAAGCTTGTATTTTCTGTGAAGAAGAAGGGCTAAAAATAATTCTCACGGTATCAACTTCGAGTTATAACTCTCTTGAGCTTCGTGGTTCTAATACCATTGTGGCTGAACCAATTACAACTGAAAAATTTACTTTCCTTGCTCGTGGAATCAATAAATTCGAAGGAAGTATTGAGGCCAAAGAACTTCGACTGGAGCAAGATGGAGCCAGCAAAATAAAACTTCGAGGTAAAGTGGACACAGGCTATTTTGTTCTTGATGGCGCAACTCGACTCGAAGCACTTGATCTTATTCTCCAGATACTGCGTCTTGAGATGGATGGTGCAGCCAGAGCTGATGTTACTGTTCAGACAGCTCTTGAGGGAACAGTGGACGGCGTAGCTAGACTTAAATATAGTGGAAATCCTCGCAATAATTTAATGGTAGAGGGTGGAGCAAAAGTAGAAAGAATTGAATAAATAGACAAAAAACCTCGGCACGTGCCGAGGTTTATTTTATTATTTCACATTTATTGGCAATACAATCAAAACCTTTTATTTCAATGCAACTATATTCACATCGACTCTGATAGCTATTCACAAGTTGTTGTATTTCTTGAACCCTACTTTGATTGACCAGTATATAACAACCAAATGGACAAGCACTTACCGCAGCCATGGCACAATCATTTTTACTCTCACAATAATTGGCTTCCTGTATTGCTAAGGCAATGTTTTTTTCTTTTACGTGCCGACTTCCACCAAAAAAATAGAGCAGGGCTGAAAGCACTAATGTACTAAAAAGAAGTGGAAACAAAATTTTTTTCATATTATTTTTTTGTTTGAAATTTTGGTACAAATAAAAGTACCGTGCTTATCAATCCCCCAATGAGTCCAAGAAACATATCACCCATTGTATCATTCAGTCCTTCTTGCATACGAGTCTGGAGATAAAAATCACCTATCCACTCCAAAAACTCCCAGAGAGTGGCGGACAAAGCAACAAAACAAAGGATAAGAAACAATGAAATGATTTTTTTCTTTATGTTCATCCACCCTTCTTTTTGTGCGAGATTCAAAAGCAAGATACCCGTGATACCAATACTCATGCCGCCCAAAAAGTGCATAGGAATGTCAAAATTGGGAAAAATCAAATAGAATCGAAAATATCCCCCCAATATTATATGCATAAAAAATACCAACGCAGGTGGATAAAAACATTTTATGAGTTGAACGAAAATCTTATTCATACTCTTAGGATTTCATTTTTTCTAAAATATTTTTCCAATTTTCGACCGAAAGTTCTTCGGCTCGCACTTTTTCATTTCCCATTATTTGGTGCAAAATGTTTTTGAAATCAACCTCTGCATATTGCCCTGCAAGATTGGTCCAGAGTTGTTTTCGCGGATGTGAAAATCCGGCTCGAACCAGATCAAAAAATTCTTTATCTGTAAAATTTTGTTTTTTCTCTCTGTGCGTCTTGATACAGAGCACCGCTGAATCTACTTTTGGACTGGGCCAGAAGCAACCTTTGGAAACTTTGGTGACGATTTTTGGTTCACCGTAATATTGTACAGATACGGCCAGCATACTCATATCCCCTGGTTTGGCAGTGATTCTTTCTCCAACTTCTTTTTGAACCATGACAATAATTCGCTCTGGCTTATTTTTTACTTCTTCGAGAAGCAGTCGCAAAATTTTTGAGGTGATCTGATACGGGATATTGGCAAGTACCTTATATTTTTTCAGCCGATCAAAAATTTCTGTTTCATACTCTGGCACTTGATTCAAAACATTCCCCCAGACGACTTCGACATTAGGGAATTTTTTTTGACTGTCTGTCCAATATTCTTCGAGTGTTCGCTCAATTTCAAAAGCAAATATTTTTTTTACGAGTGGTGAGAGAGCGAGCGTAAGGACACCAAATCCCGGACCAATCTCAACAATGGTATCATCCTTTTCAAGCTCTCCTGCTTCAATCATGGCTCGAATGGGTCGATCTGAAACCAAATAATTTTGTCCGTATTTTTTACTTGGGGAGAGACCATAGCGTTCACAGAGTTCTCTGAGATAACTCGTCTGAAACAATTCATGCATATATTTATTTTGTTAATTTATCAATACGACAGCGCATCAAGATAAAAGCATTGCTTTAAACTTCTGACCAAATGAAAGACGCAGATAACAATTTTTATAGGTTTGCTTCACAACATCCGAGTATTTCGAATTACGATTTGTTAGTTTACTTTTGTTAAAAATATACAAAGAAGAAAAATTGAAAGGATTTTTTTCAGACAAAGCAAGATAAAGTTTTTCACC
Organism: uncultured Gammaproteobacteria bacterium; assembly: GCA_964438795.1. Lineage (GTDB taxonomy): Bacteria > Patescibacteriota > Patescibacteriia > Magasanikbacterales > UBA922 > CAYTKU01. The sequence continues at coordinate 4,072 of CAYTKU010000014.1, read as the reverse complement.
CAAAGTTATTCCAAGGAGCGATTGACTATACGAAAGAATGAATTTTTTTAAGACTGGTTCACTGGAAGAACAGAGTAAAGAAACGAGAAATTCAATATCATAAAAAGGATACTTACCAAGGGATACTATTTTTTCTAAAATACGGATCGCCGATTCAGATTCAATCCTATAGCCACGCAAAGCCGAAAGATAGGTCTCTGTAAATATTTGAGCCAAACGAAAGTCTACTTTTTCTATCATTTTTACCATAACGCCATCCAAATCACCAGTTCCTTTGCGGTTTATCAATTCATGAACAAGGGTCGAATACAATGAAGTATCAAGTGAATTGAAATTTGGATTTTCTATGAGTTTCACAAAAAAAGTTTTTATTTTGAATATATCAACGTGAGACAGTGAATCACATATTGCTCTACAGTGATAAACAATATTTTTATACAGGGTTGGATTTGTCCCAGCAGTGAAGATATCCTCCTGCGAAATATTTGGATTTATAAAAAGATTTATCAAAATTTGTTGCGGCCAAGTCGGTCTTTCAATAGAAAGAAGATATTCCAAAAACAAAGGAAATTCTTTTTGTTCAATGGTTTTTGCCAACAGTTCTAATGTTTGATTATAAAAGGAAATCGGGTTATGACTTGATTTGAGATACCGAGATACTGCACCCAAGCGATTGTCAGGAAATGCAACCAACAGGTAACTCAGGATCCCTTCGCTATATCGACTGATTCGACCGATAAGCTCAAGTTTTTCAAAAAGAATATCCAGGTGAAGCTTGTTCTCAACCAAATATTTAATAAGTGAAGTAAGATCAATATTCGTATAGACATTTTTCAACATGTCGAAAATTTGTCCAATAAAACCCGAAGAATTTACACACAAAAAAAATAAAAGTGCATTAATCTGATCATCACTGATTGAGGGTGAATTAATTCCTTGTTGAACGATCTTTTCATAAAAATTGAGATCTTCCTGTGTAAAAATAGCCGCCTTTTTGAGAATTGGTTTGTGAGAAAGAAGTGGTAAATGCCATGAGAGCAATATTCGAGCCACTTCTCTTTTGGTGGCATTTTCTAAAAGTGCATCTGCAAGAATAGTACTATCGTATGGATACGAAGGACTCACTCTCAAGAGATGCAAATTTTGAAGAACCGTATCTGCACCGAGAGCATTATCTTTTATTATGTTAAATAATATTTTTTGAAGCTCGGTATCAAGCCCAATTTCTCCGTGAAAAAATATTTTCTCTAAAATAAGAGATACCGGAATAGGATTCGAAGATAAGAGATCTTGAATCTCTTTAATTTGTTCAGGCGTGAGAAACCGACCTGTCGTCGCAATATTCATAGAAGAAAAAGAAGTAAAGTACAACTATTATAACGACTCTCTGTTAAAAAGTCTATAAAAAAGATACTTGGTCAAAAAAAAATAATATGTTATATTCAATACTATAATTTATTTCATAAAGCATATGTTCCCAAATGAAATCATTTCAAACATAAAACAAGGACAAATCGACCCACACTGGATTGTTTTTCGATACAATAAAACCCGCTCAGTCCTCATGCTCCTGTACAAACTTTTTTTTGCGGGGGTTGTTCTCGGTCTTGGTGGTGGAGTGCTCGCACTATCAACACCCCCACTCGATCAAGAGACCAAAGTAATTGTATATGGCCTTCTTGGTGTCGGATCTATCGGACTTCTGTTCCTCCTTCATCATATCTATACCATGTTTTTTCTCAGAAGTAACATGATAGTTCTCACAGAAAATGGAGTAGTAAAGTCTATTCGAGGAAAAATATTTTTCTGGGAATATACCAATATGACCGATGTAAAACAAATAGTGAGTCAGATAAAAAACCAAATGCCTGTTTATTCAATAGAATTTCGTGAAGCAAATGGAACTGGAAGAATTTTTGAACTTGCCCGAGGACGAGAATTTGGTCCATCACAAAATATCTTCGAAGTACTCAAGACACGAGTACAATAAAATTAACCATCTGCATGCGTGTGATGTTTGATTGAAAAAAGCGTCACAACATGATACAGACTGACCAAAAATCCAAGGATAAAGACTCCCCACATCGGGATATACGCAGAAAGCGCCCAGAGCGTAATAGCTCCATAAAAGAGTGTAGTGAGAATCACGAAAAGCGAACGAAAAATACTTGGACGAGCTACCTCAGGCAAACCAAAATTAATTTTGAGCAAGAGTGGTGGGTAAATCCACATGGTAAAAGCTGACAGACTCGCTGAAGTCACGAGCAAGAAAAATGGCTGCTTGAAAGAAGGAATCAGCAGTGAAAGCAATAAAATAGCCACTCCAATATA
>CAYTKU010000014.1:0-1641 GCA_964438795.1 uncultured Gammaproteobacteria bacterium | reverse complement strand
TCTTTGATCCATTCACTTTGCACCAAATTGAGTACACCACTCACTCCCCCATAGGCGAGAGCTGCGACAAAATCAAAACGTGAAATGCTCGAAGGGATATATCCAAAATGAAAAAATCCTTTTAGACCCTCTACAAAAAGTCCCAAATCAAATTTTATAGCAACAATAAAAAATATAATAAGAAGCGTAATACACAGACTCACCCTGGCCATCTTTTCCAAAATTTTGTATGTCTCAGGTCGACGAAAAATAATCACGGTTGCAAAAAGCAAGGCAATTGACAAAGCCAATCCAGTGTTCCGAAGTGCGTCACCAGTCAAACCAAAAACATAGGCGAGCAAATTGCCCGAAGTTGTAATCCACGCTGGCCAAACAAGGGCCACGAGCACTGTGAGCGCAAAAATAACCGCCAGCCACTTGGTACTTCCAACCAAACTTTCTTCCACACTTTTTCCAGTAACCAGCGTATAGCGTTCGATTTCAATATTTACAAAAAATTGCAAAAGCAAAATAATTGGTATTGGCCAGAAAATATTGAGACCAAAATTGGCTGACAAATTTGGCCACAAAAGCATTTCCCCGCCACTGAGTGACAATGCCACCAAAATAATACTTGGTCCGAGCATTTGCCAGAGTGTTTTTTTGAGAGCGGGAAAGATCATAGAACCGTATTGATAAGCTTATGATTCATCACTAAAATAAATTTTTTCAGCTAAGTCAAAATATACATGCTGTCTTTCTTTGGAGCTAAACAGTTTGTTTATGACTTCCATATACGGTCCAACTTGATTGAGACGCATATCTTCGCCACAATAATCTGTCCCAAACATAACTTTTTGTTTTACTTTTGGGTACCATGTAAAAACACGTTTCAAATCTTCAATATATTGACGAACCATATCTTTGACATGATGAGGTGAGGTCATAGAATCATCCACCTCAATCGTACCAGAGATATCTGAGAATACATTTTGATTTTTCATCAAAATATTTGCTGTTTCAAGAAGATACGGAAAACCAAAATGGGAAATAACAATTTTTGTTTTTGGAAACTCGGTTGCGAGTTCATCCATATAAATAGGATGAGAATACTTTAAATGTGCAACACACTCTTTGTCATACACGTCTCCTGAATGAAAAACCAACGGTTTATTATATTTTTCGCAAAGCTTTGCAATAGGAAAAACTTTTTTATCTGAAGCATAAAAATGTTGATAGCCTGGATACAGCTTTATTCCAACAATTTTATTTTTTTTCAAAAGATTTTCATAATGAACCAATTGTTTTTTGAGATCACCATCCATGTCAATGCTCCCAAGAGCAAATAATTCGGGATGCTTATCTGTAAATTGTAAAAGAGTATCTGTGTCGAGTTCATCAGAAATATTATTGTTACACCAAGGAATAACAATAACTTTTTGAACTTTATTTTTTCCCATTCTTTTTTGATATGATCCCCACATTTCTTCATTATAAATATGGGTATGCATGTCGATGATCATAGGCCAAACTCAAAACAAAAAAAGACTAAAAATACATAAAAAAATAATACCACCTTTTTCTATAAAATTCAATAGTTTTTTTCAATGGATCAAAAGACGATTGACTAGAAAAAAATAGATTCCTATGATATAGTCCCCT
>CAYTKU010000013.1:0-13028 GCA_964438795.1 uncultured Gammaproteobacteria bacterium | reverse complement strand
ATCTCTTTAACTTTTTCTATGCCCAAAAAAATCAAAGTTGCTATCAATGGCTTTGGCCGCATTGGTCGCCATGCTCTCAAAGTCGCCTGGAGTAAAAAAAATATCGAAGTCGTAGCGATCAATGACCTCACTGATACTCGAACTTTGGCGCATCTGCTCAAACACGATACTGCCTATCCAGATTTTGCTCCCAAAGTTTCCTATAATGAAAAAAGTATCATTGTCGGAAATAAAAAAATTGCAGTGTTTGCCGAGAAAGATCCGGGAGCGTTGCCTTGGAAAAAACTTGGTATTGATGTAGTGATCGAATCAACCGGCCGATTTACCGAGGCTGAGGCTGCAAGCGCACACATCAAAGCCGGTGCCAAAAAAGTTATTATTTCTGCTCCATGCAAAGGCGATCTCAAAACATTTGTCCGCGGAGTCAATGATCATGAATACAAAAATGAAAAAATTATAGATAATGCATCCTGCACAACCAACTGTGCTGCACCGATGATGCTGGTGCTCGAAAAAGAATTTGGCATTGCCAAAGCCATGCTTACTACTGTGCACTCATATACAGCGTCTCAGGTACTCCAAGACGCACCAAGCAAGGATTTGCGTGAAGCACGTGCTGCTGCACAAAATATGGTTCCAACCAAAACGGGTGCTGCTGTTGCTGTGACCCGAACAATTCCACAACTGCAAAATAAATTTGATGGACTCTCTGTGCGTGTTCCAACTATCACTGTATCGCTCACTGATCTGACCGTGCTTCTCAAAAAAGATGTGACGGTTGAACAAATTAATAAAGCCTATCTCAAAGCCAGCAAAACCTATCTCAAAAATATTTTGGCAGTATCAAATGAACCACTCGTCTCAAGTGACTATATTGGGAATAGCTATTCTGCCACAGTTGATCTCGAACTCACTCGTGTGGTTGATGGGAATCTCGTCAAAGTGGTTGGTTGGTATGATAATGAATGGGGTTATGCCAATAGATTGGTGGAGATGGTTGTTTTGATAGGTGATAAGAGATAAGTGATAGGAGATATTGAGATAAAAGATATTTGAATTGAATAGTATGCTAAATAAATTAAAAACAATAAAGCAAATAAAAAATCTAAAAAATAAACATGTACTCGTACGTGTAGATTTTAATGTTGCCCTTCAACAAGTTCCCGTCGGTCTGAGCCCTCAGGGTCGAAGACAGGGTAAACTTCAAAATAAAAAGATAAAAGATAATTCTCGTATACAGGCATCGCTGCCAACGATCAAATACCTTCGCAAAAAAGGTGCAAAGATAATTCTCATCACGCATCTGGGCAGACCAGAGGGGAAAATTGTACCAGAGCTAAGTTTAAAACCAATTGCAAAAAATTTGAGTAAATTGCTCAGTATCAATGTGCCTCTCCTCAATGATCCTTTTGGAGAAAAAGAAATTGTACAACTGCAAAAAATGAAAAATGGCGAGGTAGTGATGTTTGAAAATATTCGTTTTTGGGCTGAAGAAGAAAACAATGATTCAGATTTTGCTCAGCAGCTGGCTAGCCTGGCTGATGTCGTGGTGATCGATTGTTTCGCGGTTGCACACCGGGAAGGAGCCTCTATCTCAGGTATACAAGAATATTTGCCATCCTACGCCGGACTTCTGGTGGAAAAAGAAATACATCATCTGGATAATTTTTTGCATCATCCCAAGGCCCCTTGTATTGCGGTGATTGGCGGAGCAAAAATTGAAACCAAATTGCCTGTGATTCAAAATCTGCTCAAGATAACTGATACGATTCTCGTTGGTGGAGCTCTGGTGAACGTCTATTTCAAAGCCCGTGGCTATGATGTAGGTAAATCTCTCGTGGATACAGGATTCGAAGCACTTTCACTCAAAATTTTTAAAAACAAAAAAATCATCACCCCAATTGATGTGATGGTAGGGGACAAAACTGGAGACTACATTCGTGTGATAAATATTGGTAAAAAGCCTCATCAAATTTGTCGCAAAAACGAAGGCATCTTGGATATTGGACCAGCAACGGCTGCCCTCTATGCCAACTATCTCAAGACTGCCAAAACGATTCTCTGGAATGGTGCCATGGGGTACTTTGAAAATCGTTCGTATGCACTGGGGACCTACACCATTGCCGAGGCTGTGGCAGAGCAAAAAAAGGCTTTTACCGTTGTAGGAGGCGGAGAAACTCTTGAAGTTATTGAAAAGCTCAAGCTCGGTTCAAAAATTGATTTTGTCTCCACAGGTGGTGGAGTCATGCTCGAATACCTTTCGGGTAAAAAACTTCCAGGGCTCAAAAATTTGACTTGACACCGGTTGATTTTTGTGATACACTTGATTTATTGAAAGTAACCTTATAGAGGTTGCTTTTTTTTAACCAAATAATTTTTTTATTTTAAAATTGAAAGGTAAATGATGTTGCATCGCAATTTGATTTACCGCCTTTAACGAGAGATAAGTATATGTCAGAAATTAGTAAATCCATCCAGTTTATCTGTGATGAAAAAGGCCTCGACTACAATGTCGTTTTGGAGGCCGTCGAAGCTGCACTTGGAGCAGCCTACCGCAAAGACTTTGGAAGTCGCCTTGGCAACTACCGAGTAGAATTTGATGTAGAAACAGGAGACATGAAGGTGTGGGATGTAAAAAATGTAATTGAGGATGTAGAAGAGTCTGTACTCGAAGCAGCTCAAGAAGAAATGCAAAAACGTCGTGAAAAAGCACTCGAAGAAGGACGTGAGCTCACCGAAGAAGAGGTAGCTGATCTTCCACGCTTCAATCCAAAAACTGAAATCATGCTTTCTCAAGCCAAAGAGTACAAAAAAACAGTTAAGGTTGGAGAAACACTTGAAATGGCACAAGAAGTTCCAGGAGATTTTGGTCGCATGGCTGCTCAGACTGCCAAACAGGTTATTATCCAAAAACTTCGTGAAGCAGAACGTCAGACTGTTTTTGATGATTTCAAAAATCAAGAAGGAAAAATTGTTCAAGGAACAGTACAACGCCGTGATCGTACAGGCATGGTCATCGTAGATCTTGGCAAAATTACAGGTATTCTTTCTGTCAATGAACAGATTGCTCGTGAACAATATCGTCCAGGAGCACGTATGCGTTTTTATGTGATTGCGGTTGCTCTTGGTATGCGTGGACCTGAAATTGTCCTTTCTCGCGCACACAAAAATATGGTTTCTGTGATCTTTGAACAAGAAATTCCAGAAATTGCAACTGGTGATGTGGTGATTCGTACCATTGCTCGTGATCCAGGCAATCGTTCAAAGGTTGCTGTATCCACAGATGATCAGTCAATTGATCCAATTGGTTCTTGTATTGGTCAGCGAGGAAGTCGTATCAACACCATCATCCAAGAACTCGGTGGAGAAAAAATTGATATCATTGAATACAAAGAAAATCAAAATGAATTTATCAAAATGGCTCTCTCTCCTGCAAAAATTAGTCGTGTTGAACTTGATGAAAAAGAGAAAAAAGCTACTGCCTATGTGGTACCAGATCAATTTTCACTTGCTATTGGACGAGGAGGTCAAAATGTACGCCTCGCAGCTGAGCTGACTGGTTGGGGAATCAATGTGGTAGAAGAAGGAAATGAAGAAAAAATTGTGAGTGATAGTGATGATCCTGCTACGGTTGAGGCAACTCTCGAGACTGAATAAATTTTTTATTCACTTCAAAGGAACACCGTTATTTCGGTGTTTCTTTTTTTTGTGCTATACTTATAGAGACTCAGCATTTTTTGCATATCTATGCGACGTTGTTCTTCTTGTAAAAAAACTGGACATACAAAACGAAGTTGTCCTGTTTTGTTGTTGCCAAAAGCCAAAAAAGATCAGGAAAAATCAATTTTTGTTCATGTTACAAAAAATGCACCATCTTCGCCTCATGTTTTGACTTTGAAACAAAAAGAGCCTCAAAATAATTGGGACAAGATACCGGTATTTCAAGAAAAAAAGAATCTTCCAAAAGAGCGTGTCCCGGTTGATTTTGCTTCCATGGTTCGAAATGCCAATCAAAATAATAAAGAACAACTGAGCAAAAAATCAGCACATCATTATTTTTCTTCTCTTTCCAAAGTTCAAAAACCAGTCTATCTCAAAAAAGAAAAAATACGCGTGGAATCTTCAAAAGAAGCTGATCATCTCGATCAAGTGGTTTCTGTGCCAAAGAAAATTTCCGTGTCAGTTCGTTGGTCAGAAACATTTCAAGATTTTATTTCCAAATCTCGCAGTCTATTTTTCAATCGCAGATTTTGGGGAGCCTTTGTATTGATTGCAGTGATGGTATCATTGCCATATCCTGCGATGGCATACTATAAAAAACTCAAAAATACGAGCTCTACTATTATTGAGCGAAGTACCAATGGATTTTTGGCGCTCCAATCTTCTGCGGTTGCTGCGTTTCATTCGGATTTGGGTCAAGCACAGCAGGATCTCAATAGGGCCCTCCAATCTTTTTCTGATGCAGAGTCAGTTCTCGATGGAGAGCACCAGATTGTTCAATCTCTGGCCAGTTTTATTCCACTCCTTGGAAATCAGATAGAGAGTCGTCGGCATATTCTTTCAGCTGGACATCATGTGGCTCTTGGAAATACCTATATTCTCAAAGGAATTTCTGAGGTGGAGGAACAAAAATCCATGAATCTTACAGATCAATTTTATAATTTGCGCGAACATTTTCGTTTTGCTCTTCCTCAATACAAACAAGCTTTGAATGATCTTGCTTCAGTCAATGACAATGTTATTCCTCTCGAATACCAAAATTCTTTTCAAGAATTCAAAGTTTTATTTGCTGCATTTGTAGAAGATACAGAAAATATGATTGAGTTCATCAATACCATGGAAAAAGTTTTTGGAAGTGAAGATTTTCGTCGGTATTTGATAGTTTTTCAGAACAATCGTGAACTTCGTGCTACCGGTGGTTTTATGGGAAGTTTTGCTATTCTTGATGTTCAAAAAGGAAAAATTCTTTCGCTCACTGTTCCTCCTGGTGGGACCTATGATCTTCAAGGTCAGCTTTCTGAGCGAGTCAAACCACCGGCACCATTTCTCCTTGTCAATGATCGATGGGAATTTCAAGATGCGAACTGGTGGCCAGATTTTTCTGCCTCAGCAAAAAAAATGGCATGGTTTTATCAGCATGGGAGAGGTGCCACGGTCGATGGTGTGATCGCTATCAATGCTACGGTATTTGAAAATTTGCTCAGTACTCTTGGGCCTCTCACCAATGAAAAACATGGTGTCACGCTCGAAGCTGCAACAGCGCTTGATGATCTTCAGTACAAAGTAGAAGTCGATTATGACAAAGCATCCAATACCCCAAAAGCAATTATTGGTGATTTGGCTTTTCAGCTTGTCGAAGAATTTCCAAAACGCACTTCTGAGGATGTTCTCAAATTACTTGTTGTTCTTCATGAATCATTAGAACAAAAAGAAATTCAAGCGTATTTTACGGATTCAGTCGCACAGCAAACCATTGAAAAATTTGGTTGGTCAGGCCAAATTGCCAAAACACAATCAAATCAAGATTATCTCATGGTCGTCAATAGCAATATTCGTGGGCAAAAGAGTGATGCAAAAATCAAACAAGAAATAGAGCATCAAGCTGAAGTCCAAGAAGATGGAAGTGTCATTGATACGGTAGTTATTCGTCGTTCACACACAGGAACGCTCGGTGAAATTTTTTCGGGTGCACCAAATATTTCATATTTGCGTCTCTATGTACCACTCGGAGCTGAGGTCGTTGATGCCGGAGGATTTAGTACCATTGGTGATTCGGCTTTTCGAGCACCAGAACAATGGGCAACCGAAGATCTTGATCTCTTGAAGATAGAAACAGCAAGAAAATTTGATGCAAAAACAGGAATGGAAGTCTATAAATCATTTGACAAAACAGTATTCGGAAACTGGATTGTGACCAATCCTGGTGAAACCTCTGAAGTATTTATAACGTATCGCATTCCATCACTTGTGAGTATGAATGAGTCGACCAAGACGACCCCAAACAAATGGCAATCAGCATTTTTTGGTTCCAAATCTTCACAGGCTTCACGATATAGTTTGGTAACACAAAAGCAATCTGGAGTCGAAAGTGATTTTGTCTCAACGGTTATTTATCCGACGGGGTGGTATCCTGCCTGGAAATCTCGTGAAGAAGTCGATTTGGCACTCAATGGTGGAATTTTTGAGACTCATCTGATCAAAGATGAAGTTTATGGTATAGTAATGGAAAAATAAAGAGAAACTTATAAACAAATATGCTCAAGAAAAAAAAGGAAAAAAAAGTGAAAAAGAGTGATCCTTTGGAATCGCATCATTTTGTAAAAAAACATTTGGAAAGTGAAGATGACACTGATTTGCAAGAAAAAAAACTTGACGAAGTGAGTGAACATCTCGTTGAGATTTACAAAAATAAAGATGGATCTTTGCCCGACATGAAGCATTTTGAAAAAACAAAATCACAAAGATCTGTGCGTGCTTTTTTTACTCTTTTGTTTGCTTGTATTTTTTTTGGAGCAGTTTTGCTTGGTGGATTTTTTTACCTTGGCCCAAAACAAAATTTTTCCAAAGATGGTGTGACCGTAGAAATTGTTTCAGAAGACGCCCTTGTTTCTGGTGAGCTTGTACGCTATCGTATTCGCTATCGCAATAGTGAAACTGTCCCTATTACAAAAGTAAAACTCGTCGTTCGTTATCCTGCAGGTTTTCAGTTTAGTGAGAGTAGTATTCCTGCATCCAACGATACCAATACGGAGTGGGATCTCGGCACGCTTGCAGCAGGAGAGAGTGGTTTTTTTGATCTGTATGGACGTGTGTATGGAGATTTTGGGAGTGAAGAATCCATTCGTGTATTTTTAAACTACACTCCGGCGAATTTTAGTTCTGAATTTCAATCGGTGAGTCTTGCAAAACTTGTTTTTGATGAGTCTCCTGTTGCCTTGAATATTTCAGGTCCAACATCAGTTCTCAAGGGACAAATGGCTTCATTGGTCTTTACTGTGACTTCTCGTGAAGCGACGAGCAGCCTTCAGAATCTTTCTCTGGTTGTTGAACCAGGTGATGGATTGGTCAAAAAAAATAGCAATCCTGAAAGTGATAATTTTGGTACCTGGACATGGAGTATACCAAATTTGAGTGAAGAAAAAAATATTACGGTAGGGAGTGTATTTTCACCGTCTTCTGATGCGAAAGAATATACATTTAAAGCGAAGATTGTGGGCTCTCCGAAAGGGATCGGAGGTGACCAAAAAACTTTTGTTTTTGCAGAAAAAGAATATACGGTTTCTTTTGAAGAATCAGAAATTTTAGGACAATTTTCGATCAATGGTGCGACAGATTCGCTGAGTGTGACTCCTGGAGAAACCTTGAGTATTCTTGCTGCGGTCAAAAATAATCTGCCGAGCAATATTACCAATGTTCGTGCTTCGGTTATTTTGGATGCTCCATCATTTCAGGACAAAAGTATTTTGAATTATGCAAAAATAGAGGATAAAAATAATAATAGTATTCAAGGGCAGCAAGTAGGAACAGATATTCGCCGTGGTGTTGTGGCTTGGGACAAATCGCATATTTCTTCTCTTGGAATTCTTGTTCCAAATGCAGAAGTACCTTTTGCTTTTCGTCTTCCTTTGAAATCTCGAGAAGAATCACCCTTGCAGAGTTTCAAAGAACATCGGATGACTGCGACTTTTGAGGTTCAGTATGAAAAAGATGGAGCCAAACAAACATTTGTTTCAGTGCCAATTGATATTACGATAAACTCGGATGTGCAATTTGATGCAACGCTGCAAAAACAGGTTGTAGATAAAAAAGATACCTTTGATGTATCATGGGATATCTCGAGTATGCCACATGAAATCCAAAATATTGAAATTAGCGCACAGATATTTGGAGATATTACGTGGAAAGGGGAGAAACTTTCTGCTTCACTAGGAAAAATAGAATTTGATGCAAAAGAGAAAAAATTACTTTGGAAAATAGACAAGCTTACGCCAAGTATGGCTACAGAGAAAGCAACTTTTTCTTTTGTTCGCAAGAGCTTCAATTCCACGCAAACACAGCTCATCAGCAAAGTGCAGATAAAAGGAAAAGATATGGTAACTGGAAAAGATATTCTTCTTGTTGAAAAGGAGATTCCCAATAGTCCATAGAAGAGAGATGTGTGTAAGCTGTGGACAAAAACTTGACAATGATACCCCCAGGGGGGTATCATTTCTTTATATGAAATACCTTGATGAAAAAAATAAAAAAAATGTCCTTCGTCGGCTCAAACTTTTGGAGGGTCAAATTCGTGGACTTCAAACGATGGTTCAACATGATACCTACTGTATTGATGTGATCACTCAAACCTCGGCTGTAAAACAAGGTTTGTCAAATGTAGAAGATATTCTCCTTGAAAATCATCTTTCGCACTGTGTGGTTCATCAAGTACAGTCAGGGCAAACAAAAAAAGCCAAAGAAGAAATAATTAAAGTATATAAATTAAAAAGAAAATAATATGAAAATATCAATATACCTTGCTTTGGGGATGACGGTGTTTGGTTTGATTGTTGGCGTTGGTTTTGGGTATGGGATTACTCCCGAATATCGAACATCGATGTATGAAAAAAATTCAATGGACCTTGGTTCTGCAGATAGGACTTTTGATTTACGTTATATCAATGCCATGATCGCTCATCATCGTGGAGCAATGCTTTTGGCTGAGCAACTTGAAAAAAATACAACTCGATCAGAGATGAAAACACTCGCTCAAAATATTTTGGCTGATGAACCAAAAGCCATCGCAGAGCTTTATGCTTGGAAAAAAGATTGGTATGGTGATACAAAAAATGTCCGTGATCCTGTCGTAGCAAATCTCGGCTTTCAAGATAAAAAATTTGATCTTCGGTTTTTGAATGCGATTATTGCGCATCACGAAGCTGGTATTGTTATGACGCAAGAAACAAGACAAAAATCAAGTCGGACGGAAATTCTAAATAATGCTGATGATGTGGAAGCATTTTTAACGAAGGGTTTACAAGCTCTTCAGGATCTTCGAAAAAATTGGTATAACCTCTAAATATATGACTCAGCAGATACTTAAAGTAAAGGGTATGCACTGTGCAAGCTGTGCATCAATAATAACCAAAAAACTTTCTGTTCTTCCCTCTATTCATTCTGTTTCTGTCAATTATGCCAATGAAAAGGCACAAATAAATTTTGATAATGATAAAATTTCGATTGAGGAAATGAATAATGAAATTGGTAAACTTGGGTATTCTTTTGTTGTTCCTCAAGATGAATTAGAGAATAAAAAAAAAGATACAGATATCAATCATAATGAAATTGATTCTCTAAAAAATAAGTTGGAATTTATTCTTCCGATTACTCTTGCTGTATTCATTTTGATGATGTGGGATACGCTTGCAAAAATAACGGTTTGGATGCCAAACCTTCCAATTCCAATGGATTTTTTGAATATTATCTCAATGATTCTTGCTACGGTTGCACTTTTTTGGGTCGGAAAACCCTATTTGCTTGGTGTAGGAAGATTTTTTCAGTATAGGGTTGCGAACATGGATACGCTTATTGGTTTTGGTACGAGTGTTGCTTATGTTTATAGTACGCTCATCACGCTTTTTCCTATTTTCACAAAAATATTTCAGCTTCCTGATTATACCTATTTTGATGTTACCATCGTTGTTATTGGTTTTATCACACTCGGAAAATACCTTGAAGCAAAGTCAAAAAAAAAGACTGGTGATGCTATTGAAAAACTTTTGAATTTACAAGTAAAAACAGCCTTGATCATTCGTGAAGGGGAAGAAATTGAGATACCTGTGGATCAAGTTCAAAAAGAAGATGTGATTTTTATAAAGCCTGGATCAAAAATACCAGTTGATGGGATTATCATTGATGGAGAGTCATTTGTAGATGAGTCAATGCTTACAGGAGAGCCTATGCCTGTGCAAAAAAAAGTGAATGATACTGTTGTTTCTGGAACCATCAATACAACAGGATCATTTAGATTCAAAGCCACAAAAGTTGGTTCTGAAACTTTGCTTGCCCAAATAATCAAAATGGTTGAAGAGGCTCAGGGGAGTAAAGCTCCCATTCAAGCATTGGCTGATAAAATTTCATCAGTTTTTGTTCCTGTTGTCCTTCTCATATCATTTGTTACGTTAGTCGTATGGCTTACTGTTGGTTCTTATTTTTTTGGCTTCCCTGAAGCTTTTTCCTTGGGGATTATTTCTTTTGTTGGTATTTTGGTTATTGCGTGTCCTTGTGCTCTTGGTCTTGCTACCCCTACTGCTATTATTGTAGGTGTTGGAAAGGGAGCACGGGAGGGAATACTTATCAAAGATGCTGCGACGCTGCAAAAATTGCACGAAGTAAATACGGTTGTTTTGGATAAAACAGGAACCATAACACGCGGAAAGCCAACAGTTCAAGAGATCAAAAATTTTTCTGATTCTCAAGATGATACTTTGGTATCCATCGTTGCTTCAATTGAAAAAAAATCTGAACATCCAATTGGACAGGCGATTTTTCGGTATGCTCAAGAAAAAAAAATATCATTGGTTGAGGTCTCTGGTTTTAAAAATTTTGAAGGGAAGGGAATTGTTGGATCAATACAGGGCGTTGAATATTTTGTTGGAAACACAAAGCTTTTGAGTGATATACATCTTTCTTTTGATACAGGAGATCTCGATAAAGGTACAGCGCAAGGAAAAACACCAATTATCATCGCAACAAAAGAAAAAGTGATTGGTTTTATTCTGGTTGCCGATGAAATAAAACCAGAAGCACAGCAGATGGTAGCCGATCTTAATGCAATGGGCATAAGTGTGGTGATGCTTACGGGTGATAATGAAAAAACATCAAAATACATTGCGTCTCTCGTGGGAATTGATCATGTTATCTCAGATGTTTTGCCTCAAGATAAGCTTGCAAAAATACAAGCCATCGAAGCTTCTGGTCGAATTGTGGCTATGGTAGGGGATGGAGTCAACGATGCACCGGCTCTTGCTCAGGCTCAGGTTGGTATTGCTATGGGCACAGGAACTGATGTAGCTATAGAATCTGCAGGGATCACTCTTCTCGGAGGTGACATTTCAAAATTGGTCAAAGCAATTCGGCTTTCAAAAGTAACAATGAGAGGAATTAAACAAAATTTATTTTGGGCATTTATTTATAACCTTGTTGGTATACCTCTTGCTGCTGGTATTTTCTATCCTTTGTTTGGTTGGGTGCTGAACCCTATTTTTGCCGGACTTGCTATGGCTCTCTCAAGTGTCTCAGTTGTCTCAAATTCACTTCGAATTAAAGCAAAAAAAATATGAACAAACATACTTTTTTCGTTTCAGGCACCCATTGTGCTTCATGTAAAATTTTTATTGAAGATGCTCTTAAAGAGGAAAATTTTGTTCGTCATGTGAACGTTGATCTTCAGAAAAAAATTGTCGAAATTGAAACAGAAAACGATCAACCTCCACAAGAACTTGCACAGATTTTGACAAAAAAAATCGAATCCAATGGATATGCACTTTCTCTTGAAAAAAGAAATGAAAAAAAAGAAAGTGATGATGAAATATGGAAAGCACTGCCCCTCGGTGTTGGATTTTTAGGTATATTTTTTTTACTCCAAAAATCAGGTATTTTGAATATTGGAATTGGTGGCCAAATCACACCTGTAACAAGTTTTCTCATTGGAATGGTCGCTTCGGTGTCGACGTGCCTTGCCATTGTCGGTGGCCTTGTATTATCACTTTCTGCAAAAATTTCTCAAGATACGAAAAGTGATACAAAAACATTTATACTTTTTCATTCCGGAAGGTTGATTGGGTTTGCTTTGCTTGGAGGTATACTTGGAATGATTGGGAATGCTATTGGCATGAATCTTACTTTTACTACAATATTGGGACTGTTTGCCTCAATGATTATGTTGCTTTTGGGTTTGAATTTGGTTGGGATTTTTGTAAAAAGTAAAATTACACTCCCTTCAGGGGTTTTCGGTTTTTTTCGACGCATTGAACACAAAACATTTACTCCATTGATCCTTGGTTTTGGGACATTTTTTTTGCCATGTGGGTTTACCCAATCAATGCAGGTTTCTGCACTGAGTAGTGGATCTTTTATGTCAGGTTTTTTGATAATGCTCACATTTGCTCTTGGGACGTTCCCCATGCTTGCTTTTTTATCATTTGGTTCTGCATCTTTTGCAAAAAGAAAATATGCTGGAATATTTTTTAAAGCAGTAGGAGTTGTTGTCATTGGGCTTGGGTTGTTTGGATTTCTTTCTGGACTTGTAGGTCTTGGAATCATCAATCCGATTTTTAATATATGAGATACAGAGTATATGAATAAATTTTTTTCAATTGGTATTACTGTAGGATTTATTTTTGCAATTGGTATTGGACTGTTTTTGTGGCCAAAGATGAATAGAGAGAGAAACGAAATAAATCCTATAAAAAATGTTGAAATACGAGATGGGGTTCAGTATATCACTATAAATGCGCGAGGTGGATATTCTCCAAATATATCTATGGCACAGGCAAATATTCCTACAAAATTAGTTGTAGAAACAAACGGTACTTATGATTGTTCTGCGGCACTCGTCATTCGTTCGATTGGGTATCAAAAAATTCTCCCTCAAACAGGGCAAGAAATTATTGATTTAGGTACTCCTGAGGTTGGTACGCTCCAAGGTCTTTGTAGTATGGGAATGTACAATTTTTCTGTAAATTTTGAGTAAAGGTTTTATTGCCACTCTTTCGACAATAATAAAAAAATTCCCGTATGGGAATCTTTTTATTATGTGCCTCCGGAGGGAATCGAACCCCCATATACAGCTTCGAAGGCTGTTGTCCTATCCGTTGAACGACAGAGGCAGTAAATTTTGTCCTTCGATTTTGCTCAGGACATTCGACACAGGTTCACCATGAGCGAACCCTGAATGAAATGAAGGGGAGTCGAATGGTGGATCGGGTGGGGATCGAACCCACGACCATTGCCTTAAGAGGGCACTGCTCTACCAGCTGAGCTACCGATCC
>CAYTKU010000012.1:0-13314 GCA_964438795.1 uncultured Gammaproteobacteria bacterium | reverse complement strand
GCATGATCATAATCATGAAGTGTGAGCTGTGCTTCAATCTGTTTTGCCGTTTCAATACACACACTCACCACAATAAGAATACTCGTTCCACCAATAACAAGTGATTGAGTTCCTGTAAAAAATTGTAAAAGAAGTGGAAGAACTGCAATCAATCCAAGAAACAATGCTCCAGAGAAAACAAGACGATGCATAATGGTAGCAACATATTCTTCGGTTTGTTTTCCAGGACGAATACCTGGAATAAAACCACCTTGTCTTTGCAAATTTTCAGCAATTTTTTGTGGTTGGAATACAACTGATGTATAAAAATAGGTAAACCCAAATACCAACAGAAAATAGGTAACTCCATAAAAGAGTTGATCCTGAAAAAGAGCAATCACACGCTGAGCAAAGACAGCAAGAGAACCCGTTCCATTGACAAAAAACTGAGCAATGACCGTTGGAAACAAGACCACTGAGATAGCAAAAATTATTGGAATCACACCTGCCATATTCACACGAAGTGGAAGATGAGTACTCGCACCCGCTTTTCCAAACCCAGCTTGACCTTGTTTGGCATAGCTTACAGGAATATTGCGCTGACCTTCACTAATAATAACCACACCAACAATAGTAGCAACCACAATAGCGAGAAACGCAATATAAATAAACAAATCTGAAGAATTATAATTTACAAAAACGGTTTGGAGCGTCTGAGGAAGACTTGCTACGATTCCTGCAAAAATCAATAAAGAAATACCATTACCCACTTTTTTCTCAGTAATCAATTCACCAATCCACATGAGAAACATAGTACCAGCAGTCACCGTAATCATAATAGCCCCAACAGCAAAAGGAGATACATCAATCAAAACTCCATTTCCTTGAGAAGAAAGCAATTTGATAAGGCCATACCCTTGCAAAAGAGCAAGTGGAACAGCAGCAATTCGCGTATACATGCTAATTTTTTTCTGTCCAGATTCTCCTTCTTTGGTCAATTCTTCAAACTTTGGTACAACCATTGAAAGAAGCTGAAAAATAATAGAAGCCGTAATGTATGGAGCAACACCAAGAGCAACGAGAGAAAAACTGGTCAAAGTTCCACCAGAAAATAAATTCAAAAGTCCAAGAACCTGATTTCCAGAAAGAAAAGTACGAAGTGCCTCATTGTTAATTCCAGGTACTGGAATATGTGCCGCTACTCGAAATAAAACAAGCAAAAAAATAACATACAGTAAACTATTTCGCAAAGTTTTGATTCCCCAAATACGTTTTAATTTTTCTAACATAAAATTTTAGAGAAAAAACGGCACGTCTTAGAATTGTATCGTGCCGCCAGCTGCTTCAATTGCAGCAATGGTTGTCTTACTTGCGAGACATCCTTCAATTTTGAGAGATTTTGAAAGTTTTCCATTGGAAGCAACAATTTTTACACCATTTTCACTGCTTCGAATGATACCAAGGTTTTTTAAAATTGTTGGAGAAACCTTTGATCCAGAACCAAATGCTCTTTCAAGAGTGGAGAGAGTAACCGTTTCTGGTTTTGATTTAAAACTTGTAAATCCACGAAGTTTTGGTACTTTTTGAATACCTTTTTTAAAGGAACGGCGAGCATTGCCACTTTTTCCACCAGAACGAGCTTTTTGTCCTTTTGTACCTCGTCCTGCAGTGGTTCCTTTTTGAGAACTATTTCCACGTCCAAGTCTTTTGCTTCTCTTGTGAGAACCAGGAGCTGGCTGTAATAAATGGGCTTGTAAACTCATACAATCAAAATTTATTCTGCTTTTTTAATTTTAGGCTGAGCTGTATTCGAAGCATTTTTCGTTACAGCAGGTTTTCGAGCACGAGGTGCTTTTTCAGTTTTTGATTTTTCTTCAACAGATGGAGATTTTTCAGCCACAACAACAGGAGCATTTTTAAAAGTACTTTTTCGGAACAAACTCAATGCTTTGAAAGTTGCCTTTACATTGGTAATTTTGTTATTTGTTTTACTGAGTGTTTTTGCAGAAGCATTTGGAACACCAGCCATTTCAAGTACGATACGAGTCGCACCACCAGCAATAATACCAGAACCCATCGGAGCAGGTTTGAGCATCACGCGAGCAGCTTTAAATTTTGCTTCCACGCGGTGAGGAATGGTTTGATTTTTTAAAGGAATACGAATGATATCTTTTTTTGCTTGGTTTACTGCTTTTTCTACAGCGATCTGTACATCTTTTCCTTTATCAATACCATAAGCAACACGACCATTGCGATCTCCAATCAAAACACAGGCACGAAAACTCATTTGTTTTCCACCTTTGGTTACACGAGTTACACGAGCCAAATCCAAAATATGCTGGTCAAACTCAGGTTTTTCTCTTTTATCTTTAAATTTTCCTTTTCCTTGTGGAGACATATTCAAATATCTTTATAATAGGATATATTTATTTTAGAATTCAAGACCACCTTCACGAGCACCTTCAGCAATTGCTTTTACGCGACCATGGTAAGCATACCCAGCTCTATCAAATACAACTTTTTTTACTCCGAGAGCAACAGCCTTTTCAGCAATTTGCTTTCCGATTTTAAAGGCATCTGAAACTTTTTGTGATTTTCCTTCATCTGATCCTTTTGTCACCATCGATTGCATACCAACGATTGTCACTCCTTTGGTATCATCAATAATCTGCACATACATAGATTTGAGTGAACGAAAAACAGAAAGACGAGGTCGCTCTGCCGTACCGACAATGCGGGAGCGAACACGAGCTCTACGACGATCTCTTTTTTGACTTTTGGTAACAAGTTTTTTCATACGATGATTCTTAACTTAAGGAAGATTTTAAGATTTTGAAGTCTTACCAGCTTTACGACGAATAACCTCTTCCATATATTTGATTCCTTTTCCTTTATATGGTTCTGGTTTACGAACTTGACGAATTTCAGCTGCGGTAGCACCAAGAAGTTCAACATCAATCGATTCAAGAGTAATAACATTCTTTTCAACAAGAGCCGTAACTTTTTCAGGAACATTGAAAATAACTGGATGAGAATAACCCACATCAAGTTTCAAATCTTTTCCTTGCAAAGCAACTTTGTATCCAACACCATTGATCTCAAGTTGTTTTTTGAAACCAACAGTAACACCATTGACCATATTTTGGATATGAGCACTATAGGTTCCCCACATGGATCGTTCTTTTTTATCTTCTTTATTTACCACATCAACGGTAATTGCATTATCAGCCAAAGAAAGATGAATCATTGAAGGGACAGATCGAAACAATTCTCCTTTTGGTCCTTTAACCGTAATTTTATCTTTTTGCAAATCAACCGTAACGCCGGCAGGGAGAGTAATAAGTTGTTTTCCAATACGTGACATATAAGCAGTTGTTAGAAAATACTACAAATAATTTCCCCGCCAATTCCTTTTTTGCGAGCTTCTTTGTTGGTCATAAGACCAAGAGAAGTAGAAACAATTGCAATACCATAATCATTTAAGACGCGAGGAAGATCTTCACCTTTTACATAAAGACGATGACCAGGCTTACTCTCTCTTTTAATAGATTGAATTGCTGGTTTTTTTCCATCGTATTTCAAAGTGATGCGAAGCGCTGGACGATCTGCCTGTGTTTTTTCGAGATCCTCAAGATAGCCTTCGGCATGCAAAATGCGGGCAATGTTTTCTTTGAGTTTCGAATAGGTTACCTCAATGACGCGCTTATGAGCACGCTGTGCGTTACGAATTGAGGTGAGCATGTCAGCAATGGGATCGGTCATCATAGAAATATGATATACGTAATTATTTTCTTATTTATTATTATTGAATAATTTACCAACTTGATTTTCGGACTCCTGGGAGTTTTCCATCATTTGCAAATTCTCGAAAACAGATACGGCAAAGTTTAAACATTCGCATATACCCACGAACACGTCCACATTTCCAACAACGTCGAACCGTTCTGGTACTAAACTTTGGTTTTCTATTTGATTTTGCAATTTGTGCTTGTGTAGCCATACAGTTTCAAAAAATTATTGTGCGTCACGAAATGGAAAACCAATTTTACTCAGCAGAAGTTTTCCTTCTTTTGCATTTTTGGCAGAGGTAGAAATAACCACCTGAAGCCCATGAATCTTGTCAATTGCATCAATACCGATTTCAGGGAATGCAATATTTTCTTTAAACCCAATTGAATAATTTCCTTGTCTATCAAAATTCTTTACAGAAACTCCACGAAAGTCACGAACACGAGGAAAAGTTATATGGATAAGTTTGTGAAGAAAATCATACATTGCAGGACCACGAAGGGTTACAGACATACCAATATTCATACCTTCACGAATTTTGAAGTTTGAAATAGATTTGGTAGATTTGTTGCGAACAGGTTTTTGACCAGTAATCGATGTCAAAGTGTTCTCAACATTTTCAATATATGCATTGTCTTTTGCATGACGACCATACCCAACATTGACAATGATTTTTTTCAATGCTGGAACCTGCATAACATTTTTATACCCAAGTTCTGTTTTGAGTTCAGGTATAATCTTTTTATATTGTTCGTAAAGTGGAGACATATTCGTGTTTGTATTCTATTAAATCGTTTCACCACTCTTTTTGGAAACGCGAACTTTCTTTTCTCCCTCGCGTTTGTATCCAATTCGAGTTGGCTTTTTACTTGCTGGATCAATAATCATTACTTTTGAGGCATGAAGTGGAGCTGCAAGTTCAAGGACTTGCCCCTTTTCACCTTTCTTTCGTGTGCGAAGATGTTTCTTACGCATGTTCACGCCTTCGACCACAACAAAAAATTGCCCAGTCTCTTTTCGTTTGAGAACCTGAATAACTTTGCCGTTTTTACCAGCATCTTTCCCTGAAAGAATTTTTACGTTGTCGCCTGTTTTGATTTTCATAATTTTTATCGTAATGATTATACAACCTCAGGAGCCAGTGAAATAATTTTTTGGTATCCTTTGGTACGAAGCTCACGAGCAATCGGTCCAAAGATACGAGTTCCTTTTGGTTCATTATTTTTCATGTCGATGATAACAGCAGCATTTTCACTAAAACGAATGTAGGTTCCATCTTTTCTGCGTACTTCTTTTTTACTTCGTACGAGCACAGCATGAACAACATCTCCTTTTTTTACCATGCCACGAGGAACCGCTTCTTTCACAGAGCAAGTAACAATATCACCAATACGTGCATAGCGTTTTTTATATCCACCAAGTACGCGAATACACATGAGTTTTTTTGCTCCGGTATTATCAGCTACCTCGATCATTGATCTGTGTTGAATCATACAATAGTATTAGTGTGCTTATTTGGTTACAAGAAACCATCTTTTGGTGCTACTGAGCGGTCGGCATTCTTCAAATGTTACACGATCACCAACTTTTGCAACATTTTTTTCATCATGAACCGCAAAACTTCGACTTTGTTTATATTGTTTATTATACTTTGGGTGAATGCGAATGCTCTGTACCTCAACCTTAATCGTTTTGTTTCCAGAAACAGAAAGTACGGTACCTTCAAATTGGCGCTTACGCACATCGTTTTGTATTTTTTCTTTTTGTACATTACTTTTCTTCTCCATATTTTATAATTTTATGATTTCTGGTTTTGAGACGTAAGGATAGTTTCAATCTGAGCAATTTCTTTTCGGATCGTACGACTTGCTTTTACATTTTTCATTTGACCTTCAAGAATTTTGAAACGAAGTTCTCGAAGCAGTGCTCTTTTTTCAGAAAGAAGTTTCATCAGCTCAGCGTTCTCTTTTTGTTGCAATTCTTTAAAATCCATATGAATTTCTTAAATTTTTTCTGAAAATTTTGCTTTCAAAGGAAGCTTATGTGAGGCAAAAACGAGTGCTTCTTTTGCTTTCTCATGAGGAATACCCAAAACCTCAAACAAAACAGTTCCAGGTTTTACCGTACACACATAGTGATCAGGAGAACCTTTTCCACCACCCATCGGAATACCAGCACCTTTTGTCGTAACAGGACGATCTGGAAAAATACGTATCCATACTTTTCCTCCTCGTTTGATATAACGGGTGAGAACACGACGAGCCGCTTCAATTTGACGTGAAGTTACCCACGCATGAGTCGTTGCAATCAAACCATATTGACCAAAAGCAATCGTATTGGTTCGAGTGGCAACACCTTTATTTCGGCGTCGAGGTTTGTGCCATTTTCTATGTTTTACTTTTTTGGGAAGAAGCATACAAATCTTACTTCAAAGTTTATTCGTTAATGTTTTATTCTTGAACTACTTTTCTTGATTTCTGCTGAGCCTGAGCAGGGATACTTTTTGTTTTTTGCTCTTCAGCTTCTTTTCGAGAAAAATTATCTTTTCTACCAAATACCAATCCTTTATAAATCCAGACCTTGATTCCAATCTTACCATAGAGTGTGTATGCTGCAACCGTCGCATAGTCTACATCACTTCGGAGTGTAATCAGTGGAATCTTTCCTTTTGAAAGTGTTTCAGATCGAGCAATTTCTACTCCATTGAGACGACCTCCCATTTTGATTTTGATTCCTTGCGCACCAGCTTTCATGACTCGTTCAATCGTCTGCTTCATAGCACGACGGAAAGGAATACGTTTTTCAGTGTCAGCAGCAATACTTTGAGCAACCACAGAAGCAGAGAGTGCAGGAGATTTGAGTTCTTGAATATTGAGTTTTACTTTTCCTTTCATTTTGAGGATAGATCGTTCAATATGTTTACGAACCTCATCGAGCCCTTGGCCACTTCGTCCAATAATGAATCCAGGTTTTGCTGAGATAATCGTAATATCCACACTTTTTGGTCCTCTTTCAACACTCATTGAATCAATGTGTGCATCTTTGAATTTCTTCATGAGATACTCACGAATTGTCAAATCTTGCTGTGCCAAAAGTGCATAGTTGTTTTTTGAAAACCAGCGAGAATCCCAAGTGTAGATTACCTGTGTACGATGAATTTTCGGATGAACTTTATGACCCATAGTCTAAAATTTATTTACTAGTTTTTTTGACTGTTTTTTTCTTTGTTTTTACTTCTTTTTCCTCAACAGCTTCAACAACTTTTTCTTTCTTTACCGTTTCATTCACATCGCCTTCGAGAATCAGAGTAATATGGCATGTTCTTTTTCGAATTGGAGTCGCTCGCCCCTGAGCACGTGGCATAGATCGATACAAGATTGGACCACCGTCCACAAAAGCTGTTTTGATAACAAGTGTTTGTGGATCAATGTTTGCATTATGCTCAGCATTCGCTACAGCAGAAGCCAAAAGTTTTTGTATTGGCAAAGAAGCATGTCTCGTTGAAAATTGAAGTTGAACCAAAGCTTGGTCAGCCTTCATACCACGAATAACATCAATCAAAAGACGTGCTTTTCGAGGTGCCATGCGTAAATATCGTAATTTTGCTGTAGCAAGTTTTTTCATATTATGTAAGAACTAATCGGAATACTTAATTATTTCTTTTCTTCCTTTCCTTGGTCTTTAGCCATTTTTCCACCGTGACGAATAAATTTGCGGGTAGAAGAAAATTCACCAAGTTTATGACCTACCATGTTTTCATCAACAAATACTGGCAAAAAATCTTTTCCATTGTGTACAGAAAAAGTAAGCCCAACCATTTCAGGAGTAATGGTACTTGCACGAGCCCAAGTTTTGATTGCTTTATGATCACCACTTGCTCTTGCAGCTTTTACTTTTCCTTGCAAATTTTCATCGATAAATGCACCTTTTTTAAGACTTCTTGACATAATTATTGATTATTTATAGTGACTCAGTCGAACTATTATTTTCTTCCTTTTCTTCGTGAAACAATGAATGCATCGCTCCATTTTCCACGTTTTCGTGTTTTGACACCCATAGCTTTCTTTCCCCACATGGTTTTTGGACCACCGCGCAAACCGATCGGACTATGTCCTTCTCCACCACCGTGTGGATGGTCAACCGGATTCATGTTTTTACCTTTGACACGTGGTTTGATTCCGCGAAGACGCATACGTCCAGCTTTTCCATATCGTACCAAATTGTAATCAGAATTTCCAATCGCACCAATACTTGCCATGCATTGTTTTTTTACCAAACGGATTTCTCCAGAAGGCATTTTGAGCTGTGCATATTCACCTTCAATAACCTGAAGCTGAGCTGAATTTCCTGCTCCACGAACCAATTTTCCACCTTGACCTTGAGCAAGTTCAACATTATAAACAAAAACACCAACTGGAATATGCTCAAGTGGCATACGACTTCCTTGTGCAGGATCAATTTTTTTCATTGAAGACACAACCACATCACCTACTTTGACACCATTGTATCCAAGAATATAGGCTTTTGTCCCATCAGTATATTCAACCAAACAAATACGACATCCACGATTTGGATCATACTCAATCGTTTTTACCGTTGCAGGTACATCAAATTTATTTTGTACAAAATCCACAATACGATAGAGTTGCTTTGCACCACCAGCCTGATGACGAACCGTAATACGACCTGTATTATTTCGTCCACTTTTTCTTTGGATACGGCGTACCAAGGTCTTTTCAGGTTTTGTTGAAGTAATATCAGAAAAATCCTGCGCACTTGATTTGCGTCGTCCGGCGGTAGTTGGTTTGTGGTGTTTAATTGCCATACGGGTTTATAATCTCTGTAATCTTATAAGAATCAAATTTTTTAGACTCCTTCGTGAATTGCCAATCTTTGATCTTTGGCAGTAGTCACAATTGCTTTTTTATAGGTACTACGACGTCCAATTTTGCGACCAAAACGAGTGGTTTTTCCATCCACCAAGATGGTTCGGACTTTCAATGCTTTCACACCATACACTTCTTCAATTGCTTTTTTAATTTCAATTTTATTCGCATCTTTCTCTACTAAAAAAGTATATGAATGAAGAGCTTCTTGATGAGTAGATTTTTCACTTACAATCGGAGCAATCAAAACTTTGTGCGCTGTTCCGTGAAGAGCTACTTTTCCTGTCGCAGTACTCAGAGCAGCTTTCTTCTGAGATTTTTTTGGTTTTGCTTCTTTTACTTCAGATACATCAGCAGAAGCAGCATTATTTTCAGCTGTTTTTGGAGTTCTTTTTTTGATGGAATCAATAATACCCATATATCAAAGTTACGAAAGTCTTTTCTCTAAAATTTTCATTGAACCAACGGTTGCAATGATGTATTTGTTATGCATCAAATCAAGCACATTCACATCCACAGCTTTTTTGATTTGAGATTTTTGCAAATTTTTAATAGATCTGGTCACATCAGCATTCATTTCTTCTACCAAGAAAAGAGTTGTTTTTCCCATTCCAGGAAGAGCTGCTCTCATGGTTGCCATTTCTTTTGTTTTTCCAGTCTTTGAAAGACCTTCTACAACAACAATTTCACCAGCACGAACTTTTTCAGAAAGAGACATTGCAACGGCTTTGCGACTCATTTTTTTGTTAATTTTTTGTTTATAGGTACGATCAGAGATTGGACCAAAAGTTACTCCTCCACCTTTCCAAATTGGAGAGCGGATAGAACCATGACGTGCGCGTCCAGTTCCTTTTTGTTTCCAAGGTTTTTTACCACCACCACGAACTTCACCTTTATCTTTGGTATCAGCCCAAGGAAGACGAAGATTGGCACGAATAGCAAGATATACTTGGTGAACAAGACTATTGCTCAGTGGGAGCGCAAAAACTGTTTCAGATAATTCCAAAGTTTTACTCTGTTCCCCTTTTACATTGTAGACATTGACTTGTGTCATAAAATTCTCCAATTTTTATTGTTTATTTTCTTCTTTACTCTGAGCACTCGTCGAAGAGTCACCCTGAGCGTCAGCCGAAGGGTTCTCTGCGACGGGTGTAACCATTTCTTCTGTTTTTGGTTCTTCTGCCACAACAACTTGTTCTTCCACTACCGGAGCCTGTTCAACTGTAATATCACCTGAATCAGTAGAAATAAATACTAAAGATCCAAATGCACCAGGAAGAGCACCCTTAACAAAAAGTTCATTCTGTTCTGGATGAATTTGAACAATTTCAAGATTTTTTACTGTAATTTGTGCATTTCCCATGTGTCCAGCCATACGCATTCCTTTGAATACACGCTGTACACCACCAGCACCGATACTTCCAGGAGCACGAAGGTTGTCCTTGTGTCCATGACTTGCTGGACCACCACGAAAACCATGACGTTTTACTACACCTTGAAAACCTTTTCCTTTTGAAGTTCCAATTACTTTTACTTTTTCACCAGGAACAAATGTAGCAACAGTAAATTTATCACCACGATTCAAAGCTTGATCAATTTCAGATTCTTTGAGATAACGAACAGTAACACCTGTTTCATGGTTAATATCTTTGAGATGACCTTGCTGTGCCTTATTCAAGCGGAAAGTTTTTTGGGTCCCAAATCCAATTTGAATTCGTGAAACTCCATTTTCATCTTTTCTTACTTGAGTAACAAAACATGGACCTGCTTGTACACGAGTAACTGGTACCACAGTACCATCTTCTCGAAATACCTGTGTCATGCTGAGTTTTTTACCTAAAATACATTTCATATAAATCTACTTGTTTCGTGGTAACAAAAAACTAGAAGCAGCATCATATTGGTAGGGTACTACTTCTAGCCTTTTAAGGGAAAATCGTTGTAAATAAGGCTTGTGTAAAATTGTAATTTCCTTCTATAAGAAAGTGATGACTGGAACAGAGGTTTTCATCCGCCGAAGCGAAGATCTTTTCTGTCTTTCATTCTTTCTCTCTTGAACGGGCGTATTTTATACCATTTTTTCCTTCTTGTCAAGGGTTTGCTTTTAAGCTATTTTTTTTAAACAAACCGCTTATTTGAGCTCTTTTTAGAGCATCTTGATTTCGATATCCACACCACTTGGCAAATGGATATTCATCAGAGCATCCATAGCTTTTGGGTTCAATTGTGTGATATCAAGAAGTCTCTTGTGAATACGCATTTCGTATTGTTCTTCTGCTGTATTGTGGACAAATGTAGAACGATTCACACTAAATTTCTTTTTTTCCGTAGGAAGTGGCACAGGACCAACAACTTTAGCACTATTTCGCTCAGCTGTATCCATGATGATCTTGGTCGCTTCGTCAATAATTTTGTTATCGTAAGAAAAAATTTTAATACGAACACGAGGTTCTGTACTTTCAGTTTTTTTCTCATCTTTTTTCAGTGCAATTTGTCCCATAAGAGTTTCAATAATGAACAAAGGAAAAGTGTGTGGCAGGCCTTTTGGCCCACCACACACCCTTTAAAATTTATGCAATAATTTTTACTACAACTCCAGCTCCAACAGTTTTACCACCTTCACGGATAGCAAAACGCATTTTTTCTTCAAGAGCAACAGGAACGATAAGTTTTACCGTTACGTTTACTGTATCTCCTGGCATAACCATTTCAGTTCCAGCAGGAAGAGTAACGTCACCTGTTACATCAGTTGTACGGATATAAAATTGAGGTTTGTAACCATTGAAAAATGGTTTGTGGCGTCCACCTTCTTCTTTGGTAAGACAGTACATTTCAGCTTCAAATTCTGTATGAGGTTTGATACTTCCAGTTTTTGCAAGTACCATTCCGCGTTCAACATCGTCTTTTTTGGTACCACGAAGAAGAATACCAGCGTTGTCTCCAGCTTGTCCTTGTGGAAGAGATTTGTTAAACATCTCAACACCAGTAACAGTGGTTTTTTGAGTATCACGAACACCAACGATTTCGATTTCATCACCAATTTTTACAATACCACGCTCAATACGTCCAGTTACTACTGTACCGCGTCCTTCGATTGAGAATACATCCTCAATCGGCATAAGCATTGGTTTGTCAAGATCACGAATTGGATCTGGAATATATGAATCCAAAGTTGCCAAAAGATCCATAATTGGTTTTGCAGCAACAGCATCTGTTGGATTCTCAAGAGCTTTGAGAGAAGATCCACGGATAATTGGAGTAGTATCTCCTGGGAAATCATATTTTGAGAGAAGATCACGAACTTCAGCCTCTACGAGGTCAATAAGCTCAGGATCACTCACCATGTCAACTTTGTTGAGAAATACAACGATATAAGGAACACCTACTTGACGAGCAAGAAGAATATGTTCACGGGTCTGAGGCATTGGACCATCTGCTGCAGAAACAACAAGGATAGCTCCATCCATTTGAGCAGCACCAGTGATCATGTTCTTGACATAGTCAGCATGGCCTGGACAGTCAACGTGAGCATAGTGACGGTTAGCTGTTTCGTACTCTACGTGAGCGGTAGCAATGGTAATACCACGTGCTTTTGACTCAGGAGCTTTATCGAGGTCGCCAACTTCTTTACTATCAGCAATAAGACCACTTGCAGCAGCAACTTTCAAGATTGCAGCAGTAGTAGTGGTTTTACCGTGATCTACGTGACCAATAGTACCCACGTTTACGTGTGGCTTCGTACGTGCAAATTCTGCCATACGTTTAAAAGTTTGCCCGCACTGCAGTACCGAGTGGTCGGCGCAGTTTTGTTGTCCAGCGGGAATGTAAATAAAATAAAATACTTTTTGAAAAGTGAGGCTATTATAAAGGAAAGAGAGCGAGCCGTCAAGAGGCAAGCTGTGGGCAGTTCATGATTAAACAGGTTCTTCCAAAAATACAGGCTCTTGTTCATCTTCTTCAGGCATACTTTCATCTATTTTTTCTTGTAAAATAATAGTTTCTGGAGGTACTTGAAATGAACCTTGGGGCGTAAAGGTCCAATCTGTCCAAGATAATGCTCCTGCTGTATTCAAAACAGGATGATAGGATGGTTCTTTTGGTGATATTTCAATAGATTTTTTTGTTTCTTGATCCGCACGGTGCTCATCTGAAGCAAGCTCTCTACTCTCACCTATTTTATGCCACTCAGGAGTATGCAAATAATCTTCTTCAAAAGGATCTGCCGGTGGATTTTCAGCCAACTCTTCTTCGAGTATGCGTTCGATTTCTTCTCTTTCTTTATCCTCACGTTTTGCTCTCCAGAGGGCTAAGTCTTTATTTTGTTGATCCAAATCATCCTCAGATTCATCTTCCAAATATTCTGAGGAAAACTCAGGAATCTCTTCCAAATCCTCACCAATTTCTTCATCTTCCTCGACAAATTCATCACCAGGACCATATTCTGAATCAAAATGGGATTCAAAATAATCCAAATTCATGAGGACTCCTGCTCTATTTGAATGTGAATCAAACACAATTACAGGGAGATTTTTTTCTGTAGCGAGGCGTAACATTTTTCGTAGTACTGAATTCATAAAAGTTGAACAAAAAATAGAATCTTTCAGAGAAAATAAAGCTATTTCAGATTATAGCGAGGAAATATTGGTGCGTCAAGAAAATA
>CAYTKU010000011.1:13020-14926 GCA_964438795.1 uncultured Gammaproteobacteria bacterium | reverse complement strand
GTTTGACAAAAAGCCCATTCTCGGCTATAATTACCGCCTTATAGTTTTTTAGCAAAAAATCGTTTTTTCAATATGCAAATCCGAAATATCGCAATCATCGCTCACGTAGACCATGGCAAAACAACGCTCACGGACTCTTTGATGCGTCAAACTGGAATGGTCACTGATGAATCTATCAGTATGGATAGTAATGCACTTGAGCGCGAGCGCGGTATTACCATTTATGCCAAAAATGCCTCTCTTTTTTATAAAGACGTCAAGATCAATATCGTAGATACTCCAGGCCATGCTGACTTTGGATCAGAGGTAGAACGTGTGCTTCGTTCGATTGACTCAGTACTTCTCGTGGTAGACGCGCAAGAAGGTCCAATGCCTCAAACCAAATTTGTACTCAAAAAATCTCTTGAACTTGGATTACGACCAATTGTGGTAATCAACAAAATCGACAAACCAGCTGCTCAGCCAGATGTGGTACATGATCAGGTACTCGAGCTCTTCATGGATCTTGGTGCCAATGATGAGCAGCTCAATTTTCCGACTGTCTATGCGATTGGAAAACTTGGAGTGGCAAAACTCAACATGAGTGATGAAGCAAAAGACCTCTCACCACTTCTCGATATGGTGCTCTCTCATGTGCCACCAGCTCCATCAGATACGAATAGTCCATTTCGTATGCAACCATTCAACCTTGCCTATGACAACTTTTTGGGTCGTATGGCAGTTGGCCGCGTCTACGAAGGTATTTTGAAGGTTGGTGACAAAGTGGTTGTCAAAAAACCAGATGGCGAAAAGCGCAATGGAAGTATTACCAAAATTTATAGTTTTCATGGCACTACTCGGAAAGAAGTTCCTCAAGCGGAAGCAGGGGATATTGTCATGGTCGCAGGTATCTCTGATATCTATATTGGTGAAACTATTTGTCAAAATGATACCCAAGAACCACTTCCTGCTATTACGGTAGATGAACCAACGATTGCCATGAACTTTTTGGTCAATAGTTCTCCTTTTGCTGGAAAAGATGGAAAATTTGTAACCAATAGTCAGATCCGTGAGCGTCTTGAAAAAGAACTCGAAGTCAACGTAGGATTGAAAATTGATTTTGATTCAGCCGATCATTACAAGGTGTATGGTCGTGGTGAAATGCATATTGCGATTTTGCTTGAAAACATGCGCCGTGAAGGATATGAGCTGCAAGTTTCTCAGCCTCAGGTTATTATCAAAATGGATGGAAAAGACAAACTCGAACCATTTGAAGAAGCAACTGTGGACGTCCCAACTGAATTTATGGGAATTGTGATTGAAAAGATGAGTAAACGCAAAGGAAACATGACCAATATGCAGTCAACCGGAAATATGACTCGTATTATTTTTGAAATTCCAACTCGTGGACTTCTTGGCTACCGCGGTGAATTTATCATGGATACACGAGGAGAAGGAATTTTGGCTTCACGTGTTATTGGTTTCCGCTCATACGTCGGAGATATTGAAAAACGCTCTGTTGGTTCAATGGTTTCAAGTATTACTGGAAAAGCTCTTGGATATTCTCTCTGGAACCTTCAGGAACGTGGGTCACTCTATATTGCACCAAATACTGAGGTCTATGAAGGAATGGTGATTGGAAATGTTGCCAAAGGCAATGAAATGGCAGTGAACCCAACCAAAGGAAAGCAGCTCACCAACATGCGTGCGAGTGGATCAGACGATGCTATTATCCTCACTCCACCACTTCCTATCACCCTCGAGAGAGGAATGGAAATCATGGCTGAAGATGAATACCTGGAAATCACTCCAAACAATATCCGCCTTCGTAAGCAGTATTTGAATGAAGGTGAGCGTGTTCGTATGAGTCGTGGTGGAAGTAAATAAAATCTTAGAATAAGGCCCTGACGAAAGTTGGGGCTTTTTT
>CAYTKU010000011.1:0-12920 GCA_964438795.1 uncultured Gammaproteobacteria bacterium | reverse complement strand
ATTGACAAAAAGGCCAAAATAGGCTATAATAAGCCCAAATTAGTACGTTTTCTTAAATTTCGCTAAGGGAAGCGTATTTTTTTCTCCTGAGGCTTCAGGACGAATCTGCCTCTGGCGGATATTACCCTTCGGGTCGAAGATAGGGTAAACGATCATTCACAACCTAATATTTGTTTTATGCTACTACTTTTCTTTATCGGATTTATTGACATGGTCATTATTTCCGCCTGGACCAAACTTGTCAGCGATAACAAGATCATGGCCAGTGGTGTAGTAACGGTTATCAATATTGTTACTTGGTATTATGTTCTTCAGACCATACTTGAAGACATGGGAAACTGGAGACTGATTGCTGTGTATGCAATTGGATGTGGTCTTGGCACTATGCTCAGCACCTATTACTTTCAGTCAAAGGCCAAAAAACAGGAAAAAGCTTCATTTGTAGGAGCGCCTGCTTCACAAGAAATTTAATTTTAATATAACCTATGAAATTGGACGATGTTCCACTTCTCGGCGAAGAGCCCAACCCGTAGAAACCACTCTGTAATTTTTACATATTTTGTAAAGTATCAGAGTGGTTTTTTTATACTTGAATAGGACCTGGAGCTATGCTATGCTGAGGAGGTAAATTCATCAAAAAATTTTATGCCAAAACTTTTTATCCCCCTTATCCTCGGTACAGCGCGTGAAGGTCGAGAGTCAGAAAAAGTCGCTCGTCTTATTTTTGCCGAACTTGAAAAAAATGAAGAAATAGAAACTCAATTCATCGATGTGCGTGACTGGGTCAAAACTCCGGGTACCTATGCTCCATGGATGAAGAGTCCTGTCACACAACCCTGGCAACAATTGGCTGGCAGGGCTGATGGTTTTGTGGTGGTGAGTCCTGAATATAATCATGGCTATCCCGGAGAGCTAAAAATTTTGCTTGATTATGCCTACGGTGAATATGAAAAGAAAACCGTGGCAGTGGTTGGAGTCTCTTCAGGAAATTTTGGGGGTGTGCGCCTGATTGAACATTTGCAACCTATTTGGAATTATTTGAAAATGATTTTTGTACCAGAGCCTCTTTCTTTTTCCAATATCAAAGATATTTTTGATGAGAATGGTACTCTCAAAGATGAAAGTTATCATGAGCGGGTAGAGAAGTTTGTAAAAAAAGTAGGAGAATATACGCGGGATGTAAAAAAAATGCGTGGAGAATAATGTTGTATGATCAAAAAAAGTTTGAATAAGGCGCAGCAAGAGGCCGTGGAATATACCGCAGGCCCGCTTTTGATTGTGGCGGGGGCTGGGACAGGAAAGACGACGGTTATTACCGAGAAAATTGCGTATTTGATCGAAAAAAATTTGGCTCGTCCCGAAGAAATTGTAGCACTTACTTTTACAGAAAAAGCTGCGACTGAAATGCAAGATCGTGTGGATGATCGTCTTCAGCTTCCATATAATGATATTCATATTTCGACGTTTCATACGTTTTGTGAACGCTTGCTAGGCCAGTATGGACTTGAGATTGGCCTTCCGACGAATTTCAAATTAATAACTGATACGGATGCGTGGCTGCTTATTCGTGAGCATTTGTATGATTTTGATCTCACATATTTTCGCCCCTTAGGCAATCCGACCAAACATATTCATGAATTTTTGAAACATTTTAGTAAGTGCAAAGATGAACTTGTTTCATCCAAAGAGTATCTGGAATGTGCCGAAGGATTGGAACTTGATGCAGACAGAACAAACGCAGAAGAAAAAGATCGGCTCACAGAGCTCGCGAATGCCTATCACAAATACAATCAACTTTTACTTGATAAAGGATTTTTGGATTTTGGCGATCTCATTTTTTACTGTGTGAAGTTGCTCCGTGAGCGTCCAAATATTTTGAAAAAAATACAGGCAAAGTATAAATATATTCTGGTGGATGAATTTCAGGATGTGAACTGGGCACAGTATGTTTTGACACAACTTCTCTCAGAAAAAAGTCAGCTTTCGGTCGTGGGGGATGATGACCAAAGTATCTATGCCTTCCGCGGAGCATCAGTATCCAACATCTTACGTTTTCAAGAAGATTTTGCTTCTACTAAACATATTGTCCTCAATGAAAATTATCGCTCTGCTCAAACAATTCTCGATACATCATATCGTTCAATTCAAAATAACAATCCGGATCGATTGGAAGTAAAACTCAAAATTGATAAACAACTCAAATCCCAGGTGGAATATCCTACCGCGGCTGTGGTGCATCTCCATAGCCTTACGATTGATGATGAGGTAAAAAATGTTGTCGAAGAAATTTTGAGGCTCAAAAATGAAAACTCAGAGACCACGTGGGATGATTTTGCGATACTTGCTCGTGCCAATAGTCATGTGGAACCATTTATTGCGGGTCTACAAAAGGCAGGAATACCGTATGAATTTCTCTCTTCTGTCGGTTTGTTTCATCAACCTTTGGTGCTTGATGCGATCAATTATTTTAAAGTTCTTGATAATTATTCTGAATCAACAGCGCTGTATCGAATTTTGCGTATGCCATGTCTTTTGTTGCCAGAATCAGACATGCAAAAGTTGACTTTTTTTGCCAAGAAAAAATCTTTGACCTATTATGAAGTATTGAGTTCTGCACAAGAATTTGAATTTTCGGTTCCTGGAATTGAAATTGCTACAAAATTTTTATCTCTTTTACAATCAGGTTTACAAGAATCTCGTGAAGAAAAACCATCGATTGTGCTTTATCATTTTTTGGAAAAAAGTGGATGTCTCAAATATCTGACAGAGGAAGAAAATAAAAATAACCAGGAAATTATTCATCAAATTTATCAGCTCAATCAATTTTTTGATTTGCTCAAACGCTATGAAGAAAGTACTCCTGATGCGCATGTGCAAGGATTTTTGCAGCAATACAACTATACGATAGAATCAGGGGACGAAGGAAAAATGTATCAAGCCGTGGATACGCCAGATTCAGTCAATATTATGACTGTCCATGGTTCGAAGGGCTTGGAGTTCAAATATGTATTTATTGTCAATCTTGTTGAAGAAAGATTTCCAACACGAAGACGCGGTGATGCCCTTGAACTCCCTGCTTCACTGGTGAAAGAAAAAATGTCTGAAGGGGATTATCATTATCAAGAAGAGAGACGACTCTTTTATGTAGCTATGACGCGTGCCAAAGAGCGGTTGTATTTTACCAGTAGCAGCAGCTATGGTGGTGTGCGTGAAAAAAAATTGAGCCGGTTTCTCGATGAACTTGGTTTTACGGCTCTCTCAAGTGAAATAAAAACTTCGCCGCTTGAAATCATGTCTCTCCAAAAAAATGTTCAAAGTGCCAGACCGTATATATTGCCCAAAGCTTTTTCTTTTTCACAAATAAAGTCCTATCAGACCTGTCCCTACCAATATAAGCTCGCACACATCATAAAAATTCCAACCAAGAGTAATGCACACTTTAGTTTTGGTACGAGCATTCATACGACTTTTCAAAAATTTTATGAGCGGATGCAAGAGCTCAATATCAAAAAACAGGCGAGTCTTTTTGATGCCGAAACGTCAGAACTCCAGGATATAAATATACAAGTACCTTCTCTTCAAGAACTTCTCGATATCTACAAACAAAATTTTATTCCAGATTGGTATAAAGACAAATTTCAAAAAGAAAATTATTTCAAAAAAGGAAAAGAAATACTCACGCTTTTTTACCAGTCACAGGAAGGCAATTGGCGAGTACCGATTTCTTTGGAAAGTGCTTTCAAAATTCGAATCGGGGACTATACTCTCCGAGGGCGAATCGATCGTATTGATCAATTGCCAAATGGAAATCTTGAAATTGTGGATTATAAAACAGGGGAGAGTAAAGACAAACTTACTGCCGAAGACAAAGAACAGCTTTTGATCTATCAGATTGCTGCCGAGTCATTGCCGCAGTATCGCAACCTCGGAACCGTGGAAAAATTGACATTTTATTATGTCAACGACAATGTCCAGATGTCATTTGTTGGCAAAGACAAGGAGCTCGAAAAGCTGACAGAAAAATTGCGTCAAACCATTGAACAGATTCACTCTGGAAATTTTGCTGCCACTCCCAATCCGTTTGTTTGTGATCATTGTGATTTTAAAGATATTTGTGAATTTCGTAGTCTCTAAATTTTTTTTATGGCAATGACTCTTCTCGGGGACGCTCTCAAAAAACGGCTTGGCAGTGATTTGTCGCTCAAACGCCAGGTGGAGACAGGCAATCTTTTGCTGGTTGCCTCAGAGGTTCTGGGGCAGTTTGTTGGACCAGAAAATACGAAGTATATAAAGCCACTCTTTGTCAAAAATCGTACCTTGACCATTACTTGTAGCAATTCGGCTCTTTCTCAAGAAATTCATCTCAATCAGGCCAAAATAGTAGAGTCTATCAATCAAAAGATTGGAGAAAACTCCCTGGACCGGATTCGGTATCTTCTCTAGGCTGAGGTTGCCTTGCCAAAAACACGAAAAAAAGCTACACTAAGAGCATATCTTTTTTGTATTTTTATGAATCTTCGACAATATCTTGCGATCATGTTTTTTGCCACTCTTCTTGGCTGGGTTGCATGGATTTTTGTAATTATAAATGTAGATCCGTTTCAAGAGAGTACGCTTGGATTTTTTTTCTTTTACATGAGTCTCTTTTTTTCTCTTATTGGGACACTCTCTCTTATTGCATTTTTGCTTACACAAATTTTTCCTCGACCACAGGTACCGATGTATCGTTTGGTGCAAAAGAGCTTTCATATTGGACTTCTTTTATCAGGAATGCTTATTCTTTTACTTTTTTTGCAAGGAAAAGGTATACTGACCAAATGGAATAGTATTTTGTTATTATTTATCGTGGTTACGACTACTTGTTTTTTCCTTTCGACAAAATACTTTGTTCAGAAAGATAATATCTTACATTAGTTATGAAACAATCAAAATTATTTACCAAAACGCAAAAAGAAATCAGCAAAGATGAAAATAGTATAAATGCGCAATTTTTACTTCGAGCTGGATTTGTCGATCGCCTTACTTCTGGTGTTTTTAGTTATCTTCCACTCGGTCTTCGAGTCTTAAATAAAATTGAAAATATCATTCGTGAAGAGATGAATACTGTTGGTGGTCAGGAAATTTTGATGCCTGCACTGCACCCACGAGAAAATTGGGATATTACTGGGCGCTGGGATGTGGTGGATGTACTTTTCAAACTCACTGGAAGCGGAGAAAAGGAATATGCGCTCGGTGCGACACATGAAGAAGTCGTCACACCACTGCTCAAGAAACAAATATTTTCCTACAAGGATCTCCCTCAATCTGTTTATCAAATTCAGACCAAATTTCGCAATGAAGCTCGAGCAAAATCGGGGATACTTCGCGGGCGTGAATTTCGCATGAAGGATCTGTACTCATTTCATGCTGATCAAAGTGATCTGGATTTGTATTATGAAAAAGTAAAAGATGCGTATTTTCGTATTTATGAAAAATGTGGTATTGGTGCATTGACCTATCTGACATACGCTTCAGGTGGAGCTTTTTCACAATTTTCTCATGAATTTCAAACGCTGACCTCTTCTGGAGAAGATCTGATTTATATCTGTGATACGTGTAAAATTTCTGTGAATAAAGAAATTCTTGAAGAAATTGGCAATCAGTGTCCAGAATGTCAATCTTCATCTTTGAGAGAAGAAAAAGCTATTGAAGTAGGAAATATTTTCAAACTGGGAACAAAATTTAGTGCACCATTTCAACTTTCGTATACGGATGAGCAAGGTACCCCCCATGATGTGATTATGGGTTGTTATGGTATTGGTCCTTCTCGCGTAATGGGTACGATTGTCGAAGTGCATCACGACGACAAAGGAATTATCTGGCCCAAAAATATTGCACCATACCAAGTGCATCTCGTGTCACTGTGTCGTGAAACTGCTGATATCCAAACTGCGGATGAACTTTATGAAAAACTCTCTGCGCAAGGTGTGGAAGTCCTCTATGATGATCGTGATGGTGTGCGTGCCGGAGAAAAATTTGCTGATTCAGATTTGATTGGAATTCCCGTGCGATTGGTTATCAGTCCAAAAACCATTGAAAAAAATTCAGTCGAAGTAAAATTGCGGACACAAAGTGAAGCAACCCTTGTGGCTTTTGCTGAGCTTGAAGAGTATCTGCACTCTCTCAATGTATGAAATTTTTTAGAAAAATAGGAAAAGATATTGGAATTGATCTTGGGACGGCTTCGACTCGTGTTTTTGTTCCAGAACGAGGGATTGTGATTCATGAGCCTACCGTCGTAGCCATCAATAACAAAACCAATCAAATATTGGCAGTCGGAGCAGAAGCAAAACAGATGCTGGGGAAAATTCCACCCCATATTACGGTTACCCGTCCTCTTTCGCATGGGATTATTTCTGATTATGAAGGAGCCGAAAAACTGCTGAAATACTTTTTGGATAAAATGCAAGAAGAAGGGGGAGCGCTCATGAATCGTCCGCGTATTATTATTGGAGTGCCACTCGCCGTAACAGAAGTTGAGATCAAAGCCGTAGAAGATGCTGCGATTGCTGCAGGAGCTCGAGACGTATTTATTGTCCAAGAACCAATGGCAGCTGCTATTGGGGCTCGTATGCCTATTCAGGATCCTATTGGCAATATGATTGTAGATATTGGTGCAGGCAAGACAGAAGTAGCGGTGATTTCTTTGCAAGGAATCGTGACTTGGAAATCGACCAAAATCGCTGGAGATGAAATCAATCGTAACATTATTCAGTATGCTCGTGATGTATTCAATCTTTTTGTGGGAGAAAGTCATGCTGAACAGGTAAAGATGAAAATTGGATCAGCGATAGAGCTTCCTGAACCAATAAAATTTGCTCTTCGAGGGCGGGATGTTATTTCTGGGCTTCCAAAAGAACTTATTATTACAGATGCACATATTCGCGAAGCGATTGAACGATCGGTTCAGGTAATTGTTGATCTTATAAAGATGACTCTTGAAATGACGCCTCCTGAACTTACGGCAGATATCCATGAACGAGGTATACTGCTTACGGGTGGAGGATCACTCTTGCATGGTATGAGTGAACTCATTACACGTGCGACCGAAATACCTGTAAGAATTGCAGATGATCCAACGACTTCTGTCGTGCGTGGAGCAGGTATATTGCTGGATGATGCGGTTCTTCTCAAAGAAATTACTCTTCCTTCTGCTCGTGATATTCGAAAATATCGATAGCACCGATTTTTTAAAACGATTTTTATGAATCGATCTCGACTCGTTACATTTGTGTCTATATTTTTTTTAATTCTTGTTTTTATTATTCTTCATTTTTTTGGTATTCTCAAAAAACCTGAGTATTTTTTGCGAAGAATTCTTTCTCCTCTTTCGCAAATGATTTATTCTTCGAGTCTTTCCATAAAAGATGCGGAAAATTCCATTGGTGAAGATCCCAAAGTCATTTTGGCCTCGACCACAGAATCGCTCCTCGAGTGTAAAATGCATACAGCCAATCTCAAATTGCTGCAGGATGAAAACACAGAACTTCGCGAACAGTTAAGTTTTTTTCAATCGAATAATTTTTCTCATATTGGAGCTGATGTTATTGGAAAAAATATTGAGCCACTCGGAAATACACTGATTGTCAATCGTGGATCTCGCGATGGGGTCAAAGAAGGGAATGCGGTGATTGTCTCGAATGGAGTTTTGATTGGAAAAATCGCCAAAGTCGAGGAAGAATCATCACTGGTTCGTCTGCTCAATGATAACCAAAGCAAAATTGCCGCTACGGTACTCAATCATGATAAAAGTTTGGGTGTTATTGAGGGTGGGTATGGTATTAGTGTTCGTATGAATTTTATTCCACAACAAGAAGATGTTCGGGTTGGAGATCTCATTGTTACTTCAGGTCTTGAATCTGGAATGCCTCGAGGATTATTTATTGGAAATATTGCTGCCATTGAAAAAGAAGCCTATGAGCCTTTTCAGCGTGCAACACTGAGTCCTGCAGCTCCACTTTCATCTCTCTCGGTTGTATCTGTTATTACCAATATCACTAAAAATTAGTCTATGAGGAAATGGCTTCAACTCCTTTTTGTCATACTGGTAACGATCTGTATATTGTTTTTTCATTTTATCATTGTGTATACTCTTCCATATCCGTATGATAAGATAAATATACTTTTTATTTATCTGGTATTTTATTTGTTATGGATCCAATCTGGAAGTGTGGTTTGGGTTGCTTTTTTGACACATATTTTTCTTGAAGCATTTCCGAGCAGTGCATTTGGGGTGACTCTTCTTTCGAGTTCTTTGTCAATGTTGATTTCGTATTGGCTCTCTCTTTACTATATTACAAATAAAAAATGGTATAGTGCGAGTATTCTTATGGTTTTGACTCTTTTCTGTTATCGAATTTTTTATTCAATTTTTCTTTTTTTTGCAGAAAAAGTTGGAGACGGTACACTCGATATTGAGTGGAGTGAAATTTGGCAACTGGGTCTTTGGGAGATTCTTGTTACCTCGGTTATGTTTACGATTCTTTATTTTCTGTTGTATAAATTTTCCAAAAATTTTTATCGTGCAGTGACAAAATAGTTTGTAGAATTTATGATGAAAAGAAAAAAAAATAAAAATGCTGGTTGGGTGGAAGATTCGTTTTTTTTTGAAAATCCTGTAGGAAAGCAAGTGTCTCTCCCCATGAGTGATCAATTTTTTGGTAAAAGTATTTCAAATAAAAAAATTACTTTTCTTTTTATATTTTTTTGCTTTATATTTGTATTATTGTTTGCACGTCTTATCAATCTTCAGATCGTAAAGGGGGCGTATTATCGTGAGCGAGCAGATATCAATAGTGAACGCATTGTTTCTATTCCTTCTGAACGTGGAATTATTTATGATCGGAATAAAATTCCACTCACGCAAAATATTCCAAGCTTTTCTTTGGCTATTTCTCCACAAGATCTCCCTCGTAGTACGCCGGAACTCCAAAAAATTGCAAAACGTCTTTCTGAGTTGTCGGGCAAATCAGAAAGTGAAATGTATAGTATACTGGATGATTTTCGTTCAAATAAAAATAAATATCGATCCCTTATAATACAAGAAAATTTGGATTATGATGCGGCTCTTTTATTTCAAATAGAAGCTTCAGATCTGCCAGGTGTACATATTGAACGAGGAAGCAAGCGTTTGTATTATGATAATTTTTCTTTTGATCCGATCAGACCTCTCGTATCAACAACCGTATCAAATGCAAAATCTCTTTCTCATGTTATTGGATACCTTGGAAAAGTAAATCCTACAGAGTTACAAAATTTGGAAGAAAAAGGATATTTGCTCTCAGATTCAATAGGAAAAAATGGAATTGAAAAATCCTATGAAGAATATTTGCGTGGGACGTATGGGAGACGTCGAGTCGAAGTAGATACTTCTGGAAAGCAACAAGTTGTTTTGTCTGAGGAACCTCCACAACCAGGATCTCATCTTGTTTTGGCAATTGATACAAAAATTCAAGTAAAGCTTGAAGAAATTGTCCAAAAAAATTTACAAAAACTTCAAAAAGAAAGAGCCGTTGCTATTGCGATGAATCCCAATAATGGAGAAATTTTGGCATTGGTGAGTTGGCCATCGTTTAACAATAATGATTTTTCTGGTGGTATTGGTGCTGAAAAATATAAAAATTATATTGAAGACAAAAATTTGCCTCTGTTTGGTCGTGCTATTAGTGGAACATACCCTTCTGGATCAACAATAAAACCTGCTATTGCCGCAGCAGCACTTCAGGAAAAAATTATTACCCAATCAACCAAGATACCGAGTAGTGGAGGAATTCAGGTGGGTCCTTGGTTTTTTCCGGATTGGAAAACAGGTGGACATGGAACAACCGATGTACGAAAATCACTCGCTGAGTCGGTCAATACC
Organism: uncultured Gammaproteobacteria bacterium; assembly: GCA_964438795.1. Lineage (GTDB taxonomy): Bacteria > Patescibacteriota > Patescibacteriia > Magasanikbacterales > UBA922 > CAYTKU01. The sequence goes on along the minus strand of CAYTKU010000011.1, from coordinate 3,019 downwards.
TTTTATTATACAATTGGTGGAGGAGATGGAAGTTTTGTTGGATTGGGTATTGAAAAAATATCTGAGTATTTGAGCCTTTTTGGTATTGGCAATCCGCTTGGAATTGATTTGCCGGGTGAAGCAAATGGTTTTATACCAAGTCGTGAGTGGAAAGAATCTGTAAAAAAAGAACGGTGGTATATTGGTGATACCTACAATATTTCTATTGGACAGGGTGATCTGCTCGTGACACCATTGCAGGTCGCAAATATGACCGCATCGGTTGCCAATGGGGGAACGCTGTATCGCCCACATATTCTCAAATCTTGGATGGATCCAAAAACAAAAAAAGAAACAGCGTTTGAAAATATACCGATTCGTACAAATTTTATTGATCCATACAACTTTAGTGTTATTCGTGGAGGAATGCGTGATTGTGTGACTGACGGATCCTGTCGTCGTTTGGCAGGTTTACCTATCCAAGTCGCAGGAAAAACAGGTACCGCACAATGGAATAGTACCAAAGAAAATCACGGTTGGTTTACGTCATTTGCTCCCTACAATAAGCCTGAAATTGTGCTCACCGTCCTTGTGGAAGAGGGAAAAGAAGGAATTGAAAGTGCGGTTCCTATTGGATATGACTTTTATGCTTGGTGGGCAGAAAATTTTTAAAAATTTCAATGTGGATAAAGAAGTTGACGCTTTTCCTATTTCACGTTATTATAAATATGTCCGCATTTCGCGGATTTATTTATTGCCAAGTGAAGCGAGAGAAGCAAATGCTTGCATTTATTTCCGAGCGAGCGAAGGCAACATGCTCCAAAGGGCTTTTTGCCAAGTGAAGCGAGATCCTGACATTATGTCGGGACGAGCAAACGCGGGCAACATCCCTCCAAAGGGCTCATTCTCCTGTATTTTATGACAGATGAAAATATTCAATATATTTCAGCAGAAAAATTGGAATCTTTGAAAAAAGAGTTTAAAGATCTGCGAGATATACGTATACCTGAACTTGCCAAGCGTATTGATGATGCTCGCCAAATGGGAGACTTGTCAGAAAATGCAGAATACCATGCTGCACGCGAAGAAATGTCTTGGGCACAGAGTCGCATGAAAGAACTCGAATTTATTATTACCAATGCGCAGATTATTCCAACGGGTGGAGATGGAAGCAAATCTATTTCAATTGGGGCTCGTATTGTGGTAGAAGTAAATGGTAAAAAACGTGAATATGCTCTTGTTGGTGCACAAGAAGCTGATCCTTTGAGTGGAAAAATTTCCAATGAGTCGCCTTTGGGACAGGCTTTTTTGGGCAAGCGCAAGGGAGACAATGTAGAGGTTCAGGTACCAGCAGGGCTCCAAAAATATACGATTTTGGAGATAAGCTAGCTTTTGTCTACAATACCCTCGCCTTGGCGGGGGTATTTGCTTTTTAGGTCTATTTATGATAAAGTTTTTATGTATTTTAAAGCAAAAATATGAATAATAAACCATCCCCAGAACTCAACATTAATGATGAACGATCTGTGCGTCTCGCCAAAGTAACTGAACTTGAAAATAAAGGCATTGCAAGTTTTCCTGCACAAGTACCACAGCACATCAGTGTGAAAGAAGCACTTGATCTCGCAGAGGGGAAAACCGTAACCGTCAATGGACGCCTCATGACCAAACGGGAAATGGGCAAGCTGACTTTTTGTCATTTGCAAGATGAAACGGGAAAAATGCAGATTGCTTTGAAATCCGATGAAATCGATCTTGAAATCTACAAAACTTTTACCAAACTCATTGATACAGGAGATATTGTCAGTGTGACAGGGGAGAGGTTTACGACCCACAAAGGTGAATCTTCAGTTCTGGTCAAAGCGTGGACATTGCTTTCCAAAGCTCTTTTGCCACTGCCAGACAAGTTTCATGGTCTTCAAGATGAAGAAGTTCGTTATCGCAAACGTTATCTGGATTTTCTTACCAATCCAGAACAAAAAGAAAAAATACTGGTTCGTTCACGCATGCTCAGATACTTTCGTGAATTTTTGAATAGTAAAAATTTTATTGAAGTAGAGACACCGATTTTGGAAAATGTCGCATCAGGCGCTATGGCAGAATCTTTTGATACGCACCTCAATGCCTATGATCTGCCAGTGCATCTGCGTATTTGTATTGGAGAGCTGTGGCAAAAGAGACTGATGGTTGGGGGATTTGAAAAAACCTATGAAATCGGTCGCGCTTTCCGCAATGAAGGAGTGGATCACCAGCACAATCCAGAATTTACCATGATCGAATATTATTGGGCTTATGCAGATTATGAGGATAATATGCGTCTGCACGAAGAACTCATTCCATACTTGGTTGAAAAAAGTGTTGGCAAACTGGTGATTGAATCTGAAGGCCATACCATTGATTTTACGGCGCCCTATCCACGGGTTACTTTTCATGATGCCGTGCTTGAACATTCGGGCATTGATATCAATGATTACATGGATGCTGAGTCTCTCAAAAAAATCATGCAGCAAAAAGGTTATGAAGTCGAAGACAATGCCGGACGAGGAAAATTGCTCGATGGTCTTTATAAACAATCGGCTCGTCCAAAACTGATTCAACCAACCTTTGTCCTCGAATATCCAGTCGAACTCAAACCGCTCGCAAAAAAAGCCAGTGATCCTCGCTATACAGAAATGTTTCAATTGATTGTCCGTGGATTTGAGCTCTCAAATTCATATACTGAGCTCAATGACCCAATGGACCAACGTGCACGTTTTGAAGAGCAATCACGCCTGTCTGCGGCAGGGGACGAAGAAGCCATGGCCTATGATAGAGACTATGTCGAAGCACTGGAACATGGTATGCCTCCGACAACGGGAACTGGTATTGGTATTGATCGCTTTGTGGCACTCATTACTGGCTCACACACGCTTCGTGAGACCATGGCATTTCCGATGATGAAGCCCGTTGAAGTGGAAGAAAATTAATGTATGAAAACTGTGATGATATTTGGGACATTTGATATTGTTCACCTAGGGCATTTGAATTTTTTTAAACAGGC
>CAYTKU010000010.1:0-15047 GCA_964438795.1 uncultured Gammaproteobacteria bacterium | reverse complement strand
TATCAGGTGTCACTGAAATAGTCACATCAGCAGCAGGCATGGTATCAAGTACAACAGTATAGGTATCTGTTTGACCCGCTTCGGTAAGCTCAGTTGTTCCTGATGACGGTGTCACAGTAACAGCAGCAACCGGCTCATCATTATCTGTAATATTTACAGTAACATTTTGCATGATAGTACCACTATAGGTAAAAGCAAACGTACTGATTGTACTTGAGACTAATGCCGTATGATTTCCTTCAACATCAACATCATCCACGGCCGTAACAGTAACCGTCTGTGGAGTATCCCAATCACTGGAATGAAAATACAAGGTAGTCGTAGAGAGGGAATACTGCGTACTTGTGGTCAAAATAATGGTAACATTGGAAAAAGGATTTTGATCAAGGACAACATCAAATGAGTCTGTCGCACCACCTTCGGTAACATTCGTAGAACCACCAGATTCTGTTACGGTAATTCCATCATTATCATAAACAGTAGCAAACACACTATTGATTGAAATATTATGATAATTTGAATCACTTGAAGAGGCAGTAAAGCTCACTGAAGTATTTTCTGATCCCTCAAAAGTTGCATCATCAATGGCCGTAAGGGTTACTGTTTGTAGTGCTTGCCAATTCAAAGCGGTAAAGGTCAACTCTGATGGTGAGGCTGTCATCTCTGCACCTTCATCGAGTGTAATGATCACATCGTCAGATGGCTCTGTTTCAAGATTGACAGTAAATGTATCGACGACACCACCCTCACGAATATATGTATTTCCGTTTGAAGCAGTAACCGTTACAGCAGGACTTTCATTGTCAATCACCGTACCAAAAATACCACCGATAAAAATTGCATTATACTGAGGATCATCTGAGGTTGAACTGTGAGTAATATTTATTCCATCCCAGGGATCCACATCCCCATCATCTACCGCACTCACCGTAATAGTTTGAGCGATATTCCAAGTGCTGGTGTTAAATACAATGGAAGAAGTAGAGACAGTAACTTCATCGTTTGGAGAAATACTAATCGTAACAGGGGCGAGAGGAATGGTATTCAAAACAAGTGTATAGGTATCAGTCACACCATTTTCAGATACGATAGTGGACCCTCCTGATTGAGATACGGTTGCCCCAGCAAAATCATTGTCAGAAATACTTACGCTCACATCATCAACAACAAGCCCCTCATATCCCAAATCTGTACTTGAGACACTATGACTGATAGTACCAGAATGTGAACTTTCAGCAATACTATCATTGAGAGATCCTACTGAAATAGATTGAGGTGTATCCCAATTCGCAGTCGTAAATTCAATACTTTCGACGGTTGTCGTTACTTGATCATCCGAAGAAATATGTATCGTTACTGTAGCCAAAGGAAGAGCATCGAGCACCAAAGTATAGGTATCCAGTGTATCAGAACCTTCTGTCACATTTACTCCTGAACCAACATCACTGGTTATACCGGGAGTATCATTGTCTTCTATCGTATACGTATGAGCAGAAGCAAGACCTACAACACCATTGACAGGATTTGAAAGCTCTACAACAATATCTTCATCTGATTCCATATCACCATCATTGACAACAGTAAAAGAAATAGTTGTTGTTGTGTCACCTGCAGCAAAACTTGCTGTTCCATTGGCCAAAGTAAAATCAACTCCACCACCCGTAGCAGTAGTAGAAGTTAAATTCACGGTATAATCAACAAAGGTTGTTGTTGGTGCAGGCCCAATTGCAATAATTTCAATATTTCCACTCGTAACAGACTCACTCGCCGTTGATGTGGTGAGTGTAAACTCCATAATATACTGTGGTTCTATACAAGTATAGTTTGAACCACTCAAACTTGGATCTGAAACAGACGCGAGTCCCCATTGAATCTGACCATTTGCATTTGAGGTGTCAAGAGCACTCGCATCACAAGCATTGACAATATAAAATTTTCGACTTCGAGAAAGTGTCCCATCTCCAGTTGAATCAAGGCTTGTCGGAATATTCAAAACACCGTTATTTGAAACAGTAACACTATTAAAAACATATCCATTGGCATAGGTAGCAACTCGATCACTCGTTGGGATAGAAGGAGAATATGGAAGCTCTGTAGCATAATACAAACTATCTACTCCACCATTATCCACTATCAAATCGCCATAAGTCTGAGCAGATGGTTTTTTGTAAATAGTTCCAGCACCACCGTCTTCCCCAGAGCCTGAAACATCACCACCTTTTGCCTGAAGAGTAAAACCTGAAGAAATATTGGCATAATGAAGTGCAATACGTCCACCACCACCACCACCGTAAGAAGTGACACCACCACCACCATTGGCCGTCAACGTACCATCACCTATAATATTTCCTGAGGCATTGAGATAAATAGTTCCGCCAGCACCCTCACCCGCAAACCCCAATGTAGTAGCATTAGCATAAATTGTTCCACTTACGGTTACATTTGCTGCCGTAATACGAACAACACCACCACCTTTTGCAAGGGCAGTAAACCATGAGCCACTTGAACCAGGGTAGATTGGATTTGAAATAGAATCATATTGGGTAAGCACAGCAGCACCAAAAGAAAAATCAGTATAAGAACCTCCAGGTCCTCCATGAGATCCACCACTCCCCTGTGAGCTCGCATATCCAAAAGAATTTGATATGACTCCATCATACATACCATATCCATAGACACTTCCCCCATCCGAAGCCAACCCTTTTGAAGAAACATCAATAGAAGCACCAGATTCAACCACCACATCACCAGTAACATCCAGTTCAATTTTATTGTACGTCCCATCGGTTGTCACAGCAGCATCATGGGTAAGCGTCACACCACTTTGGATATTTAAAGAAGCAAGTTCTATAGCACTTGCGTTACCAAGTTGAGTAATCGTAAAAGTACAAGACCCGCTTCCTTGAGCAAGAGTAAGATCAGCACCAGAGGTAAACTGATTGCCAGTAGCGTCTGTATAGGTACCAACAGAAATAGTTCGACTATTTCCGTCACAATTGAGTGTTTCAGCGACAGCACGTACTTTTGGACTTGGAAGAGACACAACGAGTGTGGTCGCAATTGCAATAATAGAGATAAGAAAATAGATTCTATCTCTTTTAAAAGATTTTTTTCCAAAAGAAAACCTTCTCATAGGCAAACTTTTTAAAAAGTTTTTATAGTATAACACTTTTTTTACAAAAATAAAAACAGTCGCACTGATTTTATGCGACTGTTTCCGATGCATAGGTTTTTTTGATTGATTACATCATTCCCATACCACCCATGCCTGGCATTCCGCCACCGTGACCATGTCCGTCATCTTCTTTCTTTGGTATATCAGTGACGACTGCTTCGGTAGTGAGGATCATACCAGCCACTGACACGGCATTTTGGAGGGCCGAGCGGGTTACTTTGGTCGGATCAATAATACCAGCTGCCATCAAATCTTCGTATTCACCAGTTGCAGCATTAAATCCATAGGAACCAGTATTTTTCTTTACTTCATTGAGTACAACAGAACCTTCAAAACCAGCATTTTCTACAATTGTACGAAGGGGCTGTTCGAGTGACAGACGCAAAATATTCACCGCCATCATTTCTTCATCATTGAGTTTCATATTATCCAGGGCCTTTGACGCACGAATGAGCGCGACTCCGCCTCCTGGAACTACACCTTCTTCCACAGCAGCCTTGGTCGCACCGACAGCATCTTCAATACGGTGTTTGACTTCTTTCATCTCGGTTTCGGTGGCAGCTCCTACTCTGATGACAGCCACACCACCAGCAAGTTTTGCCACACGTTCTTGAAGTTTTTCCCGATCAAAATCAGAATCAGTCTGTTCAATGAGCTTACGAATTTGTGCCACACGATCTTTAATAGCAGATTCTTCTCCTTTTCCTTCTACGATAGTAGTATTTTCTTTGGTAGCCACGACTTTACGAGCATGGCCAAGATCCTCTAGGCCTGCATTTTCAAGTTTGAGACCAAGCTCTTCAGTAATCACTCGCCCACCGGTGAGGACTGCAATATCCTGAAGCATTTCTTTGCGACGATCACCAAATCCAGGTGCTTTGACTGCCAACACATTAAAAGTACCACGAAGTTTGTTCAGTACCAGTGTAGTGAGGGCCTGTCCATCGACATCTTCAGCAATAATAACCAATTCTTTACGTCCTGTTTGAGCAACTTTTTCAAGCAGTGGAAGAATTTCTTCAATAGAAGAGATCTTTTTGTCAGTAATAAGGATGGCTGGTTCTTGGTATTCAGATTCCATGCGATCTGGGTTTGTAATCATATACGCTGAGACATACCCTTTGTCAAAGCGCATTCCCTTGACTGTCTCGATGACCATACCAAATGATTGTGATTCTTCTACTGTAATCACACCGTCTTGTCCTACTTCATTCATAGCTGCAGCGATTTTTTCACCAATTTCTTTGTCATTGGCAGAAATAGCAGCGACACTGGCAATAGCATCTTTTTCTACTTTGCGAGAAATATTATTTTGAAGCTCTGCAATAACAGCTTCTGCTGCTTTGTGCAGTCCTCGGTTGAGGGCTACTGGATTAGCACCAGCTGCCACCATTTTCATACCTTCCTGGACAATGGCCTGAGCCAGTACTGTAGCAGTGGTTGTTCCGTCTCCAACATTATCATTAGTTTTACTAGCAACTTCTTTGACGAGTTCTGCTCCAAGATTTTCCATTTTGTCTTCAAGTTCGATTTCTTTGGCAACAGAAACGCCATCCTTGGTAATAGTAGGAGCCCCAAAGCCTTTGTCGAGTACCACATTGCGGCCCTTTGGCCCAAGGGTGACTTTTACCGTATTGGCGAGAGCATTCACACCAGCGAGAAGTTTGTGGCGAGCATTTTCACCAAATTGAATTTGTTTTGGCATACTTTTATAGTTTATAAATTAGAGAAAAAGTTAATTTTTTATGGAGCTGAAATAGCTTTTTACTTGTATTGGCCACAGCCACGAACAAGTAAAAGGCTATGAAGCGAATAAAGAATTAACTTTCGATCGTTGCAAGGATATCTTCAGCATCAAAAATTTTATATTCTTCATTATCAATTTTTACCTCATCTCCTCCCCAAGATTTTACGAGAATTTTGTCACCAACTTTCACAGGCAAAGAAGAGAGTGAACCATTTTCCAAAATTTTGCCTGGACCAACAGCAATCACTTCGCCTTCAGCTTTTTTTTCTTTATCCAAAGTATCTGGAAGTACAATACCAGATTTGGTAACATCTTCTTTTTTGAGAAGTTTGACGAGGACACGGTTTCCGAGTGGTTTGATATTCATAGAATCATAAAATTAATAAAGTTAATAGGAAAATAATATTTATTCGCTTTATACATTTTTTTACTTTTTCATGGCTATGACCAATAAAAGTAAAAATGTATTGATGCTCCCTAAATATTATTTTCCTTCATTTATCACTCACAAGACAGGAGTGATAAAACTATCTTCATTTTACTCATTTTGAAAAAATTGTCAAGAGTTTTTGGTGAAAACAAAAAAATATCTAAATTTTATCTAAAATAAAATAAAAAAACCGACAGGTGATAGCATGCTCGAACCGCCGATCATTAATGATTTCGTGATGCCTGTCAGTAACACGAAATGGTATGACGTACGGTCGTGCGTGCTATCGCCTCTCGGTTCTTCCTACTGGAGAAAGCTATAATACTCTTCCTCGAGAAGTATGTCAATGTTTGAAACCTCAAAAAAAGTAACTTTTTTTATCAAATTTTGCAAAACTAAGGCCTTGATTTTCTGGATAAACTGGGGAAAACCTGTGTAAAAAAACGAAAACAAAAACCAAAAAAAATCATTCCAAGAAGAAGTCCTATATATGAAGAAAAAAGATAATGATCAAAAGAACCAAGGAGCACAAAAATCAACAAAAAAAGACCAAAGAAAAGAGAAAAATTTTTTTTCTGTTCGCTCTCAAAAAATACAAAGAGCTTTTGTAAACGAAAAAAAATAAAGGAAATCAAAAAGACTCCAAAAAGTCCCAATTCAGCAAGTAAGAGAAGTGCAACATTGTGCACAGGTTGATATTCATAGCCAGGTTTTCCTGGATTGAGTTCTGCTGTTGCTGCGGTATAATTGCCAATCCCCACCCCAAAAAAAGGATGTTGTTGAAAAATTTCAAAAGCTTCTTTTGAGCCACTTATTCTTTCATTGATTGAACGTATTTCATGAGAGGAACTTCCTATTATTCGATTTTGAATAAGAGGCAACGCAAAAAAACAAAAAATAACACCAATACTAAAAAAGAGTATTGTTATTTTTGGAATAAAACTCAAATTCAAGTCAATATTTTTCTTTCTTCTAAAAATCCAAAACATAAAAAACCCACTTACCAAAACAGCTCCAGCAATCCAGCTACTTCGACTGAAAGTAAGCAATACTGCCAAAAATTCCAAAGCAATCAGCGCATACCACCAAAATTTTTGCTTTTTCTCTTGCCACAAAAAAAGTATCGTAAGAGCAATTGCGATTACAAGATAACCACCAAATACATTGGGATGAGAAAATGCACCATAGGATCTGAGCACTCGACCAATTTCATCACCAACAATCACAGACGTCCCTGACTCCATCACTCGATGAGCCACCAAACCAAGCCACTTGAATGCAACCGTTGACTGGGTAAAAAATTGCCAAATTCCAAGCAGACTTTGGATACACGCACCAAAAAGAAACCACTGAAGTGATGTTTTCCAAGAAAAAGGAAAAATAAGGAAAACAAGAAAAAGAAGAACTGATTCCAACACAAAAAAAGCATGAACAAACGCAACACCCGAATCATTTGACCACAAAGCAGAACTGAAACAATAAATAAGAAAAAGAAAAAGTGAAAAAACAAAAATACGGTCAATCGTCCACTCAAATGCAATAACTCCCTTTTCAAAAATTTTTCTTTTGCTCAAAAACCAAATAAAAAATGAAAAAAATAAAGCCCAAAGAATAATCTCGCTCAGAAAAAACACAATAGTTCCATACTGCCATTTTGCACCATTCAAAAACTGCTCTTTGATCAGAAAAACCGTCTGCCATGGCACAAAAAATAAAAAAAGTGAGAGAAAAAATTGGCATAATCTCTCAAATTTGTTATTTTTTTGTTCTAAAGTTTTTATCATCCTAAAAATTTATGAACTCTTTTTTCCCATTCTGTTTTAAAATATTCTTTTCGATCATTTTCATGAAATTTGAGCATCGTATCAGAAATAACCACATTTTTTGTCGCTCGAAAATTTTCATTATCCTCGTTACATTTCATTTTTTTCTTCTGAAAAGAACGAAGAACTCTTTCAAGAAACATTCCAAATCCAAAGGACAAAATCCATTCCAAACTTTTTTTTATTTTACGACTCAAACTTGAATCATATACTTTCCACCGATCGAGCAATGTATAAGAAAAAAAGCTGTTCGGCAAATATTTTTTAACCCATGGATTTTTTTCCATAATCTGTTCGTGAAAATCGTCTGGATCATATACAGGAATAAGCTGCCTCATCCAATACGCCTGATAGACATCAGGAGATGAAATACAGATATCTGACAAATCAAGATGGTCATCCGTAACATAAAAACTCAAACAAATCAGATCCTCGGTATTTTTTTTGTTACGACGTAAGCGAAAAAAAATCATAAGTGCCGTAATACAGGCTCTCGAAAACCAAAGATACTGACGACGAATCACAATAAACACATCAATATCACTTGTTTTTTTTACACCAACGGGTAATTGATTGCAAACAAACATTGAGAGTACAAAAGGAATATACCGAATTTTTTTCGCAGCTCGCTTTGCAATTGCAAGTTTTTCTTCCGTATAAAGAATTTTTCTCTCACGTTTTGCAATACAATCACTTTTTCCTGCAAAAAAATAATATCCACCCTGAGTTTCAACAATATCTGCCAAAGATTCTTTTATTTCTTTTTCAAGCGCAAGAAGAAATTGTGCATAGGTAAAATTTTCTTTTGGCTCCCACAAAAAATAAAACAATTCTTCGCGAGTAAGTGGATAGTCAAAAATATCAAAATACGAGAGAGTTTGAATAACTGATTGTGAAAAAAAACCGTAGCCTACCTGGCCTACGGTCGAAACAATTTTCATACTAATTTCGTAAAGCCACACCAGATTCTGGCAAACGAGGCATTCGAGGAGTAAATTTTTTCTCTTTTTTGCTCAAAACCGTGTCATAGACAATTATTTTCTTGATTTCAAACCGTGCGATTTGATCACGATTTATCAAATAATTTTCCTTGGCAAGGCCTGACGCTTTTACTTCATATTGCACTACCATTTGATTTTCGATATCCATGATCACTTCTTGAACTTTCCCCAATTTTGTTCCAGAAAGTGTTTCCACAGACATTTTTTTGAATTGACTCAATGGAAGACGCATACGAAAGCAATTTATTATTCAATAATTTTCCCTTCAATAACATCTTTTGAAGCAATTTTGGTACTGGTACCAGAATTATTTTCATCATTATCTTTGCTGTGTTTTTTGAAGATAAAATGTTGTTGCAGGGCAGTAAGAACGGTAGAAAAAAACCAATAGAGCGAAAGACCAGCAGGAAGATTGACACCAATAATCACAGTCATGATAGGAAAAATATAAAGCATTTGCTTGTTCATCATTGTCATCATGTTTTCGTCCCTGGATCCTTCGCCAGCATTTTTTGGAGGAGACTTGGTCATCATGGTTTTGCTCTGCCAATATTGAGCTGCCCCAGCAAGAAGCGCAAGAATGACACTCGAATTTTTGAGATCAATAAAACCAAGGGTAATGGTATTGATCGTACCTGGACTTTTGACAAATGAATACAACTGAGAAAAATCTTGAGAAGTCAATCCTCGCTGAAGTACCCAGTAGAGAGCCAAAAATACAGGAATCTGAATCAAAAGAGGGAGACAAGAACCAAAAGGGTTTACTTTATGCTCTCGATACAGTTTCATGGTCTCCTGTGCCAACATTTGCTGATTATCTTTATGTTGCTTTTTGAGTGCTTCGAGTTTTGGCTGAAGCTCAGTCAAGGATTTTTGAGCCTTGATAGACTTGCTCGTCAAAGGATAAAGAGCCAATTTTACCAAAAGCGTCACAATCAAAATAACAATACCGACATCAGGTATAATATTGTACAAAGAGACAAAAAGATTGAAGAGTGGTTGGTAGAGAATCGTGTTGAAAATACCCGACATAGAAAGAAAATTCTAGATAAAAGAGAATGGGTAAACTGCCCATACTTGCCGAACTATATCATACAAAACAGGTCTTTTCAATCCCCTATTTCCTTCTGATAAATATGAAGTGTCTGCTCAGCAAGAGTATCCCAAGAGTACTCTGAGAGAACTTGTGAGGCCTTCTGCATAAGACAAAAACGTACATTTTCATCCTTTATCCCTTTATAGAGACACTCTACCATTTCTTCTCTCTTTTCTGGATCAAAATACAGTGCAGCATCCCCCAAAACTTCGGGGAGACAACTCCTGTTTGAAGAAACAACCGGAACTCCATGAACCATGACTTCAAGTGGTGGAAGGCCAAAACCTTCATAGAGACTCGGAAAGACATACAAAAGAGCGTTTTTATAGAGCGAAGAGAGCTCATCATCTGGGACAAAACCGGTATAGATGACATTTTTAGAATGTGGTAAAACCGTTTCTTTGAGTTTGGTATAAAAAAAATTTTCTTTTCCGACCAGAACGAGCTGATATTCTTCTCCATATTTTTTTTGAAAAGTTTCCCACCCAGAGAGAAGCCCTTCAAGATTTTTATGTGGATAAGCTGCACCGACATACATTATATATGGTGAGGTAATACCATATTTTTTCAAGAGAGACTGAGCATCCTGCTGTATATTTTTTGCGCCATCAAATGGTGCTTGGTAGGTTACTGTCATTTTCGCAAGCGGAGTACCGAGTGTCTCATGTATATCTTGTTTAGTAAATTCACTTGTTACCACTATATGCTTGGCACCTTTGATCGCACGAGATAATACAATTCGATGCAAGATGTCTTTGATTTTATAAACAAATGGTCCATGGGTGCTCGCTTCCTGACGAGGATAATGAAACATGATGAGATCATGAATCGTCACAATATATGGCTTTTTATAAAAAATTGGTACATTAAAATGTGGAAAGTGCATCAAATTGATATTTTGTTTTTTTATCAGCCGAGGAAAAATAAATTGCTCTGTGAAACTATACCAAGGAATATCCGCCAGCACTTTGGTAAAATTATTACTAGTTGGTTCAAATTCATGATAATTATCTTTTTTCAAAAAAATAATATATTCATTACTCGTGTCTATTTTTTCAAGATGCAAAATCAGCTGCTCAATATATCTGGCCAGTCCAAATCCTTTTCCATACATTCGAGCATCAATTCCAATACGCATATATTATTTGCTTCGGATCATGTATCGAAAGTACCATTGAATGACCATTTTTGTCAATAAATAAGCAAAATAAATAGCCTTGAAATTGTTCTTCATTTTTGCTATACTCCCCTCACTATACGCTCCCATAGCTCAGTCGGTTAGAGCACGGCCCTTATAAGGCCGGGGTCGACGGTTCAAGTCCATCTGGGAGCACCATAAAAAATAAAAGTGGATACAAGGCTCTCGTAGTTCAACGGATAGAACATTAGTTTCCGGAACTAACGATATAGGTTCAATTCCTGTCGAGAGCACAGCATCATCATTGAATGATCAAAAAAATATATTTCGAAATGAAATATATTTTTTTATTCTAGTCTATAAAAATAGAAACAACAATTACACATCTTTACACTGAAACAAAAAAAGGTATACCTTTTCTATTATATTTTTTATGTATGAAAAATAATTTTACAGAAAAAAATTATTTTGTTGTACATATTTTGTTTTGCTTTATGTATTTGACATCATTAACATGCAGAAACAAAAAGTTATACACAGTTTTTGTTGACAACCTATTTCAAAAAATACAAAAAACAACTATACTATACATAAAGGTCGTAACAAAAATATTTTAAAAATATTTTTGCGAAGAATTTTACATCAATGCTTGTCATGTAAAAAATTTCTTCACCGCGAATGCAACGCCATTTGGTATGCACCATGGTAATATCAAAAGTTGTAACGCGAACATTATTCAAATATATATTTCTAAATATGCCAGCAAAAAAACCAGCACGCCGAGTTGCTAAGAAAGCCGCTCCAAAACGTAAAGCTGCTCCAAAGCGCAAAGCCGCTCCAAAACGTAAAGCTGCTCCAAAGCGCAAAGCCGCTCCAAAACGTAAAGCTGCAAAGAGAAAATAAGATCTCTTTAACAAAAAAAATCCCTCTGAGATGCGTCAAAGAGGGATTTTTTATTTTTAATAATATTACAATTCAAGATCAATCTGTTTATTTTTATACACATTAATTTTTTCAAATACTTTTACAACACCAAAAATTCCATCATACCCTGGTACAATATGAATATTGCCTTTTCGTACACGATCCACAGCATCTGCAATACCAGCATTACTCCATTTTTCAATATTCAATAAACTTGCTTCTGTCAAAATAGAAAATTCATTCCCCAAATTTGATATGAGTCCATCATATATTTTTTTCACTCCCTTGGTTGCCACTCCGACACCCAAAGTATCGGCAATGATTTCAGGAAGTGGTACCAAACTTTTATAGGGGATACGTACAGCACTTTTTGCTTCGCTTTCAGTGCGATCAGACAATACCTCGATGCGATTCATCACACCAATCACGAGAGACTTTTTACAAACTGGACAAACTCCTCCATATTTTTTGGTTTCACGAGGATGACAGGAAACTTTACACACCGCATGACCATCATAATGATACTTTCCTTCTTCTGGATAAAACTCTATTGTATATTTGAATCTTTTTGTATCCTTTTCTCGGAGAATTCGCATGATTTCCTCATATGTTATATCTTTTTCATTTTCAAAATCAAACACATTGGCCTCTCGACCCAATTTTTGTGGGCTATGAGCATCAGAATTAGAAATAAGCGTAATACGATCGAGCATTGACAACTGTGCATTCATCAACGGATCGCTTGAGAGTCCTGTTTCAATCGAAAAAATACGTGGAGTCAATTCTTCAAAGGCTTCTTCAAGCGTATCATATCCACCTTTGGAGCCAAAAATACCAAACCAGGGTGTCCACGCATGCGCAGGAATCATCACCATACGTTCATCAATTTCGAGCATGGTTTCCAAAATTTGTTTCGATGTCATGCCAAGAATAGGGCGCCCATCGGCTTTGAGATTAAATCCAGTATTTTCCAATTTTTTATTAAATTTTTCAGCCACCTCAATACTTGGAGCAAAAAGCAGATGATGCACACGACGTGTTTTGTCTTTATGTTTTTTGATCGAAGCGACTTCTGTACCAATCATGAACCGTGTCGGACTTCCTCCCCTATCAGACTTCGGTGAGCTCAGTCGAACCGGCGAGGACTGAGGAGGGGTCTTCAATCGATATATCCCCGCAGTATCTTCCACCAATTCATTTTTTATACTCTCAAACCATTTTGGATGTGTGAAATCTCCGGTTGTAACTATATCTATACCACGAATTTCACAGGTTTGGGCAATTTTTGAAAGTTCCAAATCCTTGGAACAAGCCCGTGAGTAGCGCGAATGAATATGAAGATCAAGAATTTTTTGCATATCGTTTTTTTATTTTTTGTTATTACCCTGTGAACGGAGACGACGACGGCGCTTATAAACAAAAAAGTAAAGATATAAAACTATCAAAAATATCCAATTGGGAAAGAATATATATGGATGACTCCAAGGTATACCATCGACGCGGTAGTCTACAAATGGCCACAAAAACGGTGTCGGAAAAAATTGCGTGGAGTGTGTTGGTATATCCATAAGAATATGCAGTGGCCAGGCCAGAAGCTCGTACAGAGGTTTTTTCCGCAGAAGCCACACCAAACCAAACACCCCAGCAAACACTACCAAGCTATGCGTTATATTATAGAGGGTATGCACGTACTGTGGAATCGATTCCGCAGCTGGGGGTCCACCAGACCAATCAGGGCCAGAGGCTAGACCAAGAATATTCATGGCAGAAAAAATTCCAAATGATAAAAGATCGGGCGAGATGCCAAAGAGAAAAGAAAGCCAAAAACTTTTTTTATTTTTTCTCCCAACAGCCAGTCCACCCCAAAGACCATGAGATATAATATCCATAGAGAATCATTTTATTTTACACTGGTATTCTACCGTAAAAGATAAAAATAAAAAAGCACCCTTCGACTTTGCTCAGGGTGCCTTTTATATTTGATTTTTTTAGATTGAACCGCGTTTTTTCATGACAATATAGGTAATCATGATCACGATAAGTGTACCTAGAAGACCATAGAGAATATAATCTCGCTGAGCAATTGAATCATCTTGCTGTGTAGCGGCTTCTTGATCTTGCGCAGAAATGACTCTCACGGTGTTTTGATCTGTAGTTTCACGACCGTTATCATTTGTGGTAGCTTCTTGATCTGCATCTACGTTATTTTCTGTATTTTCTTCTACAGTGCCCACAGAGCTTGTAGCAGAGGAAACAGGTGCGGCCCCAATACTACTCGTTACCTGGAGATTACCGTTGATCGCAATATCATTTAAACCATTACTATTGTTAGCAATTGCTCTCACAGAAAAGTTGGTCTTTGCCTGAATTTTTACTTCCGGACAAACTTTACCATCTACTTTGGCATTGAGCTTTACCTCGTTATGATCTTTGGCAGAAAAACGAAATTTGGTACCGTTTGGACCAGCTGCCTCACCAGACACAGGGACACGTCCAGATCCATTCAAATTAAAAATGCCTGATTTTTGGTACAATACAACATCATTTTTTCCAGTAGCGACAACTTCAAATGAAGCCCCTTGTTTGACATACTCATCACTTTCATAATCTACAGAAAAAGTGAGGTCATTTTGAACCGTATCCTGAACCAATACGACACTGGCGTTAATATCACAGGTCAAACTAGCTTTTTTTTGAATTTGTGCCTGATAGTCACCCAAATTATTTCCAATATTGGTGGTTCCAATCTGTGCAAAAACTGGTGCACCACTCGAAAGAAGTCCCAATACAGAAAGGACCAATCCAACCAAAAAACGATTTTTCATACTTTTTTATGATTAAATATTATTTTCTGATATAGAAGACGTAAAATTGGGCAATATCTTACAGAAAAAATTGATTTTTATCTTATTTTAGACAATATATTCAATATGTTCAGGCTCTAAACGCCTTATACCTTCATCATTTTGAACCTCCTCTATAATATGAGCCACGAGACCTGGGACGCGCGCTATAACAAAAACTCCATTTCCGACTCGGGAATCAAACCCCATATCACAGAGAATGGCAGCAATTGACCCATCAATATTGAGTGGAAGTTTTTTTGACGAGATAGAATTCAAAGTATCTTCTACTTTTTGAGCAAATTCACAGTACCCTCCATAAATACCTATTTCTTTGGCAATGGCAAATAGTCTTTGAGTGCGAGGATCAACTTCAAAAATCTTATGCCCAAAACCAGGCGCATATTTTTTTTGCTCCTTCATATTCTTGAGAAGACCTGCCACATCTGTTTCATCTTTATGATCAAAGAAAAATTTCATGGCTGGTTCAATCACGACTCCATGTCTCTCGCCGAGTCCCAGAAGCCCAGCAGCTACTGAGGCATGCAAAGGATTACGAGCAGAAGCAGAAATACGTGCGTTGAGCGCCGAAGCAACCGCTGGGCCATGATCAACGACAGAGGTCAGTATGGCGTCAAACATTTTTGCTTGTGCTTCATTTGGCAATTCTCCTTTTAAAACAAGGTAAATGGTTTGTACAAAACCGTTATTATTTATCAAATTCCCGAGCTCATGCCCGCGAATAATTTCTGTTCCGTTTTTTTGTACATTGGTAATGGATGTTTTGAACAGCATATAGGTAAAATCTATTTAAGCAAAAGGTTTAACCAACGTGACCAAATCTTCATATTTTTCAGCAATCATCACTCC
>CAYTKU010000009.1:5869-15192 GCA_964438795.1 uncultured Gammaproteobacteria bacterium | reverse complement strand
CATGTGGTAACAGTCAATGACTATTTGGCACGCCGCGATGCTGTGTGGATGGGGAAAATTTATCATTTTCTCGGCCTCTCCGTCGGTGTTGTCCAAAATTTGCGCGTGAGCTATATCTATGATCCAGGAGTGGTGGCTCCAACTCCCGAAGATGCCGCAATTGAAAGTACAGAAATTTTGAGTTTCAAAGTAGAGTATGATCATCTGCGTCCTTCGAGTCGTCAAGAATCCTATCAGTGTGATATCACCTATGGTACCAATAATGAATATGGATTTGATTATTTGCGTGACAACATGGTGCAAGATATTTCTGAAATGGTGATGCGTCCAGGAAATGAAATGCACTATGCACTCGTCGATGAAATCGATTCTATTTTGGTAGATGAAGCCCGAACGCCTCTGATTATTTCGGCGCCTGCGGGAGAAGCGACTGATCAATATTATCAATTTGCAAAATTGGTTCGTCAGCTTTCAGAAAAAACAGATTATAATGTCGATGAAAAACTTCGTAGTGCAACTTTGACCGAAGAAGGTATTGCAAAATTTGAAAAGTGGCTCGGAATTGAAAATATTTATGTTGAAGCGGGTATTCGTACAGTTCATCATATTGAACAAGCACTCAAAGCCGAAGTGCTCTTCAAACGTGATAAAGAATACGTCGTGGATGGTGATGAAATCGTGATTATTGATGAATTTACTGGACGCAAAATGCCAGGTCGCCGTTATAGTGAAGGGCTTCACCAGGCTATCGAAGCCAAAGAAAATGTGAAGATCCAAAAAGAAAGTCAGACTCTTGCAACTATTACATTTCAGAATCTTTTCCGCATGTACAAAAAACTTGGTGGTATGACGGGTACTGCTGAAACTGAAGAAGAAGAATTTCGACGTATCTACAACCTCGAAGTTCTCGTTATTCCGACCAACAAATCTGCGGCTCGACTGGATCACTCAGATCGTATTTACAAGGATGAAACAATCAAATTCAAAGCAGTAGCAAAAAAGATCAAAGAAGTACAAGAAAAACAACAGCCTATTCTCGTTGGTACTATTTCGGTAGAAAAAAACGAAGCGCTCAGTAATTATTTGACTGGTCTTGGTATCAAACACGAGATCTTGAATGCCAAAAATCATGAACGAGAAGGAGAAATCATTGCTCAAGCAGGACGTCCAGGAGCGGTCACTCTCGCTACCAACATGGCAGGACGTGGTGTGGACATCAAACTTGGAGGTATTGCTGCTGATCCAAAAGATATTGAAACTGTAAAAGCTGCCGGAGGGCTCTTTGTCCTTGGAACTGAACGTCATGAAGCCAGACGTATTGACAATCAGCTGCGTGGACGCTCTGGTCGTCAGGGAGATCCAGGAGAAACGCAATTTTTTGTCTCTACTGATGATGATCTGATGCGTATTTTTGCGGGTGACCGACTCAAAAATGTCATGAACCGTCTCAATGTGCCTGATGATATGCCAATTGAGCAGGGGATGATCACCAAAATTCTCGAAAATGCGCAAAAAAAAGTCGAAGGACATAACTTTGATATCCGCAAACATTTGCTCGAGTATGATGATGTACTCAATCGTCATCGCAGTGTTGTCTACAAAAAACGAAAACATATTTTGGAATTGTTTCAAACACAGACTTCAACAGAAGAAACTCCAAAAATTGAAGTAATACAAGAAGAAGTCGAGGAGAACGAAGCAAGTACAGAACAAACTTTTGGATCTCTGCGCGAAATGATTCTGTTTTCAGTAGAAAATGAAATTGAACAAATTGTTTCTTTTCATACCCAAGAAAAAATACCAGAACAAGAGCTCCCTGATGAACAAGCATCAGAAAGCGATCAAAAACTGCAAGGAGATTGGAATATAAAAGAAATTTGTGAAACCATGCGAACTATCTATCCGTTTACTCCTGAGGATGCAAACCATGTCTTTGAGATTGCCAAGCGTGAAGAAGGAAAGCTCGAACAAATAGAAATAAAAGAAAAAATTATTACTTTTTTGGTTGACCGAGCAAAAGAAGAATATAAAAAAATGGAAGACCAAATTTTGCGCCTCAGTGCTGATCCAAAAGAAGCCAATAAAATCATGCGTTCAATTGAAAAATCGATTCTGCTTCGAAGTATTGATACTCTCTGGGTCGAGCACTTGGTGAATGTAGATTATTTGCGTACAGGTATTGGGCTTCGCAGCTATGGACAGCGTGATCCACTCATTGAATACAAACGTGAAGCCTATCAAATGTTCCAGCTCCTCCTTCAAAATATTCAGAAGGAAGTGGTCTATGCTATCTATAAAGTAAATCAAGGCATTGAGATAGCACCTACCCTCATGGCCAAAGATAACCTTGTTCAAAAAGGAGCAACAGAAGCTGCTCCAGATGCACAAAAACATTCATCAAATGATGGTGCCAAAAAAAAAGAAAGTAAAAAAGAACGACGAAAACGTCAAAGAATGGAACGCCATTGACCTTTTTTATAAAATAGCCTAAGATAGTGCTCACGTTTTCTATTTTTTTCTTATGAAATCAACCAAACCAAAAAGTAATCTCAGATCACAAGTACGATGGGGGATTGTCGGTGTAGTCATTCTTTTTTTGGCAAGTAGTGCTTTTGTTGTACCAAAAACAATAAATCGTGGGATCTCTTTTGTAGAGAGTACTTTTGGTTTTGATCTGCCACAGCTTGCAGAAAAACCTTTCAAGCTCGGACTTGATCTCCAAAGTGGTGTTCATCTTGTATATTCTGCCCAGGTAGATAACCTTGCTGTAAATGAACGCAAAGACGCGGTAGAAGGTGCTCGCGATGTAATCGAAAGACGTATTAATAGTTTTGGTGTGGGAGAGCCTCGCATTGAAACCAGTAAAGTTGGTGATGACTATCGTATCAATGTCGAGCTTCCTGGTGTTACTGATGTCAGTGAAGCAACAAAATTGATTGGAGAAACACCAATTTTGGAATTTCGTGAAGAAAATACAGAGCCACAAAGGGATTTGACTGCAGAAGAAAAGAAAATGATTGCAGATTTCAATCTCGCTGCCAAGAAAAAATCAGACAGTGTTGCCTCTGAAATCAGAAAGAAAACTTCATTTGAAACGATCGTAACAAAATATTCTGAAGATGAAGCCAGCAAGGCCAATGCGGGTTCACTTGGTTTTGTGAGCAAATATGGAGGAGAAAATACAGACGCCTATGAATGGGCTCAAAACGCCAAAGAGGGTGAAATTACCACCAAAGCGATTGAAAAAGAAAATGCTTATTATTTTTTCAAACGTGGAAAAGAACAAACTGGAGAAGTCGAGTCTACTGTCAAGCATATTTTGATTTGTTATGCGGGTGCTCCTGGATGTTCGACTACTTCTACCAAAAGTGATGCTTTGAAAATTGCTCAAGACGTGTATACTCAAGCAAATGCAGACAATTTTGATGAGCTCGCCAAAAAGTATTCAACGGATTCATCAACTTCAGATAAAGGTGGACAACTTCCTACCTTTCCTCGTGGTGTAATGATTGAATCTTTTGATGAAGCTGTATTTTCTACAGAAGCAGGAAAAATTGTTGGACCAGTCGAAACTCCCTATGGATATCATATTATCTATAAAATATCTGAAAATACCACGACAAATTATGAAGTATCGACTGTTTTGATCAAGAAAAAAACTGAAGCAGAAGTACTTCCACCTGCAGAAGACTGGAAATATACCGGCCTCTCTGGAAAGCAACTCAAAAAAGCCGAAGTCGTAAGCAATCCACAAACTTCAGAAATTCAAGTTTCTTTGCAATTTGATGATGAGGGATCCAAACTTTTTGAAGAAATTACTCGTCGATCTCTCGGAAAGCGTGTAGGTATTTTTCTTGATGGAGTTATCATTAGTGACCCTGTGGTCAATCAAGTCATTGGTGGTGGCCAAGCAGTGATCAGTGGTGGAAATACAGGGTTCAACCTCCTCGAAGCAAAAGAATTAACCCAAAGACTCAACGCAGGAGCACTTCCTGTGCCAGTCAGTTTGATCTCACAGCAAAGTATTGGTGCCTCACTTGGAGCAGAATCTTTGTCCAAAAGTTTGTTTGCAGGTGAAATAGCCGTGATTTTGATCTTTATTTTCATGGTGCTGTATTATAGACTTCCTGGACTTCTTTCTGTATTTTCACTTTGTCTCTATATTGCAATTACTTTGGCTCTGTTCAAACTCATTGGTGTGACGCTTTCACTCTCAGGTATTACTGGTTTTATTCTCTCTATTGGTATTGCGATCGATGCAAATATCCTGATCTTTGAGCGTCTCAAAGAAGAACTTCGTCAAGGAAAAAGTTTGAAAATAGCAATTGAAGAAGGATTTGCTCGTGCTTGGACTTCTATCCGTGATGGAAATCTTTCTACCCTCATTACTTGTGTATTGCTCATCTGGCTTGGAACCAGCTTTGTAAAAGGATTTGCCGTGACCCTTTCAATCGGTATCTTGGTGAGTATTTTTACCGCTATTACGGTGACTCGAGTACTTCTTCGTTTTATTGCACCATGGTTTGAAAAACGCGGAAAATTCTTGTTCTTGGGCTACAAATCTGATCAAAAGGAGAGTTCATCCAAATAAAATTCTTGCTATGTATAATATTATCAAAAAACGATCAATCGCATTTATCATTTCTTCAATTCTTTGTCTGCTCAGTGTTGTTTCTTTAGTAGCCTTTGGTCTCAAACCAGGCCTTGATTTTACAGGAGGATCACTGCTTGAACTTTCTTTTCAAGATGGTACAAGACCACAAAGTGCAGATATTCGTGCTGTGATTGAAAAATCTGGCATTGTTCCTTCAACTCTCCAATTTTCTGGTGACCAAGGAATGATTATCAAACTTCCTTTTATTACTGAAGAGGAACATCAAAAGATTTTACAAAATGTTCGAGCTGAATTTGAAAAAGGGGACACCAAAGTCCGTGAAGAACGTCTTGAAACGATTGGTCCTGCATTTAGTGAACAACTCAAATCACGTTCTCTCTCTGCAATAGCTGCTGTTTCTGTTGGTATTATTTTGTTTATTGCCTATGCTTTTCGCAAGGTCTCAAAATCTGTCCCATCTTGGAAATATGGAGTCTCTGCGATTGTTGCTCTTCTCCACGATGTTCTTATTACGACAGGTATTTTTGCACTCCTTGGACACTTTTTTGGGATAGAGATTGATATTTCTTTTGTGGTTGCACTTTTGACCATTCTTGGCTATTCTATCAATGATACCATTGTGGTGTTTGATCGTATTCGTGAAAAAACTTTACTCAGAAGTGGAAAAGACTTTGCAACTACAGTAAACGTCGCTGTCAATGAAACGATTGGCCGTTCTATAAATACTTCATTGACGGTGCAGCTCACCCTGATTGCTCTGTATTTTTTTGGTGGTGAGACCACTCGTACTTTTTCACTGGCACTGATTATCGGAGTTTTCTTTGGAACATATTCATCTATCTTTGTAGCAAGTTCAATCTTGGTTTCCTGGGAAGAATGGAGCAGAAAAAGACTTTAATTTTGCAGGGATGAAAAGATAAAAACGAAACCGTGAATCTCAGGTTTCGTTTTTTTTTGAGATGTGATATACTATGCCCTATACTTCTATTGTATTTGTATGAGTGATAATTTTATAAGGCATCTGGTATCTTTTCTTGCACTTGTTTTGTGTGGTATTGTCTATGCAGCAGGGTATGTGAGTGGGACACACTCTTGGTGGTGGACCGGATTTGGTTTGGTTTTTATCTATATCATAACTTTCAAGATAATTGACGCTGGTGGTGGGGGACACTAATTGTTTTTTATGGATTTGGTGCTTATTTTGGACGTAATAACTGAATTTTTTTTGCAAGAAACAAACCAGGTTGTTATTCAGCTGTTTGCCATATTTGGATATTTGATTTTTTTCTGGCTCATAGCTATTGTATTGAAGGAATTTTTTCTTGAATACCGTCAAGAAAAATACAAACATAATTGGAAATGGGTGCTTCTTGCAATAGATACACCTGCGCTCAATGTCCAAACACCAAAAGCCGTTGAACAATTCTTTTTTCATCTAGCTGGTGCTCTCAATTCTCCCAACCTTGGCGAGAAATTTTGGCATGGATATAAGCAACGCTGGTTTAGTTTTGAGATTATTAGTATTGAAGGGTATATCCAATTTTTGATTCGTACGGAAGAAACCTATCGAGATCTTGTTGAAGCGGCTCTCTATGCCCAATACCCAGACATTGATGTGACTGAAGTCGAAGATTATGTAAACGCTGCTCCAAACAAATTTCCTGATAGCAATTATGACATGTGGGCAGCAGATTTTTCTCTCGCAGCTGATGATGCCTATCCAATTCGTACCTATCGTGATTTTGAACACGCTATTTCCAAAGATACGGTCCTCAAAGATCCAATGGGAGCTTTTCTTGAGAGTTTTAGTCGCATCGGTGCGGGTGAACAAATGTGGTTCCAAATTCTTGTAGAACCGATCTCAAATAGCTGGAAAGAACATGCTATTGCAAAAATCAACGAGGTGATCGGGGATACGACTTCACATGCTCATGGAGGAAGCAAAATTGCTGATGCGATTACTTCGGCGCCATTCAAATTTCTTGAACAAGTTGGTGATCAGGTCTTTTCAAGAGAAGCGTCTTCTGGTCATGCTGATGCACACAGTGGGCCACCAAACAATTTGTCATACCTCACTCCAGGTCAGAGCAAAATGGTAGAAGCTATGGAGAAAAAAATCAGTATGCTTGGCTTCAAAACAAAAATGCGTGGGATGTATCTGGGACGAAAAGAAGTCTTTCGTCCGAGTCGCGGTGTCAATGCACTGATTGGTGCCCTTCAGCAATACAACATTCCAACCGCGAACTCAATCGTACCAAAATTTTCTACAGGAGCTCATTATTTTTTTGGAACAAGACGTTCAAATACAAAAAAAACATTGATGATGAAAGCCTACAAAAAAAGAAAAATTGGTACAGGTGCTAGCCCTTGTGTCCTCAATGTAGAAGAATTAGCCACGATCTGGCATTTTCCCATGTCTCATGTCAAAACTCCTGCACTCCAAAAATCTTTGGCAAAAAGTGCAGAACCACCTATGGGATTACCGGTTGAAAGTTTGTATCGAACAAGTCCAAAAACTTCAGGAGAAGACCCTCTTACCGCTGCCCCTGGAGTAGATGCAGGTCAGTATGCTCCTGGTACGAAATTTGGCTAAATACATAAAAAATTCAAGGTTTCGGCCTTGATTTTTTTCTTGTTTTCGGGTAGAGTATTTTTACTATGAAATGGACTGAGTTCAAACAACCTATTTTGGCACTCTCTCCCATGGCAGATATGACTGACTCAGCTTTTTGTCAGGTTGTTCGTAGCATTGGCGGAGCAGATGTTGTATTTCGTGAAATGGTGAGTAGTGAAGCCCTCATTCGTGACAATGCAAAGACTCTGGGTATGACTGACTTTGTAGAAGGGGAGAGACCTCTTGTACAGCAAATTTTTGGTTCAGATCCACTCATTATGGCTCGTGCTGCCGCCATTGTCATGGAACATGCACGGCCTGAAGGAATCGATATCAATATGGGATGTCCTGTGTACAAGATTACCAGCAACTTCAATGGTTGTGCACTCATGAAAGAACCTGATCGCGCTGCACAGATTATTCGTGAAATGAAAAAAGCCATCGGTGAAGATATACCGCTCTCAGTAAAAATTCGTCTTGGGTGGAGTGATCCTGATGATTTCAAAAAGTTTATTCCGGTAGTCGAAGAAGCTGGAGTCAATCTTATCACTGTCCATGGCCGTACAAAAGCACAAGGATACAGTGGAAAAAGTGATTGGGCTCGGATTGCCGAGGCAAAAAAAATTGCCCGCGTGCCACTCTTGGCCAATGGTGACATTCACGAGCCACATCAAGTCAAAGATGCACTCAAAATTACAGGTGCTGATGGAGTTCTCATTGCTCGTGGAGCCCTTGGAAACCCATGGTTTTTTAAACTGTATCAAACAAATGAAAAATTTGTCACCCTCGATGAAAGAGTACATCGTATACTTCAGCATGCTCGTCTTCATATTGATCAGTATGGTGAACGTGGTATGGTAACATTTCGAAAACATCTCTCATGGTATTTCAAAGCCACTCGAATTGGTATTGAGCTTCCACATATCAAAGATGTGCGTATTTCTCTCATGCAAGTAAAAACTCTTTCCGAACTCGAAACAATTCTCAATCCTCTTTTGACTCAAAAATAAAATATCCCTTGCTCCAGATTTTGAGATATGGTATCATATTCTCACTATTCATTTATTTTTAAAATTGAATCTATGGAAAATAACCATAAATCTGGATTCCTCTCGACCATGAGTCCTGTCCAAGTCTTTATCTTTGGAGTTGTTGAAGCGGTTTTGCTTCTTTGTACGATTGGATTTTTTATCATGCTCGCCGTGCACTTTGGTGGAAATAATGGGGGATATCAACCAACCAACACCTATACACCACCAGTTGTAAACAATGGGGGACAGGTCCCACCAACACAACCGACCAATGTAACTGTAGCTCCAGTAGAAGAAAAAGTTGACCATATTCGTGGTGATAAAAATGCAAAAGTAACGGTAATCGAATATAGTGATTTTGAATGTCCTTTCTGTAAACGTTTTCATGCAACCATGCAACAGCTCGTTGCAAAATATCCAAAAGATGTAAAATGGGTCTATCGTCATTTTCCACTCGATAGTTTGCACCAAAAAGCTCGTCCAGAGGCTATGGCATCTGAGTGTGCAGCAGAACAAGGAAAATTTTGGGAGTTCACAGATCTGATCTACCAAGTAACTGGTTCAAACGATTCTATTGATCTGACCAAGCTCGGTGAATACGCAGGACAAATCGGTCTCAATGTTTCCAAATTTCAAACTTGTTACGACAGCCAAAAATATGCAAGTCGTGTAGCGCGTGACGTTACTTCAGGAGAAGCCGCAGGAGCAAATGGTACTCCATATACCGTTGTGATTGGACCAGATGGAGAAACTATCCCAGTTTCTGGGGCAGTACCATTTGAATCACTTGATGCAACAGTAGCACAATTTTTGAAATAATTGATTCGAGAAAATAAAAACCAGTCCTTTCCATGGGCTGGTTTTTTATTCTTTCAAAAGCAAGCTTGTATGTAGTGTCGCACAATATTATAAACAAAAGAAAAACAAAAAAGGGGAATGTCGAGTTGAAGATGATTTGGATATTTATATTGTGGATTTGAAAGTTTTCATCCTGGGTATATGATTGATCTCATTGGTGTGTACCAATATATTGTTCCAGAAAAACAAAAAATAATTTTTTTAA
>CAYTKU010000009.1:0-5769 GCA_964438795.1 uncultured Gammaproteobacteria bacterium | reverse complement strand
GGTTTAGAGACTTGGTCAGAATACATTATATGAGAGCGAAGAATAAGACAACGAGGCATCCTATAGGTTCACTGGAAAAAGTTCTACAAGTGAGTGGTATACCTACACCTTTGGTTTTACAGAGGTCATTATATTACGCCGTATAAGATATATTGTGCGACATATATAATATACTTCAATCAATACCATATTTATCATACAGATACTCCCAATCCTTTCACCATCATCTATTCTCCCCCAACCCAAAAAGCACGACCAGGAAAACGGACATCAATATATTCAATTTGTGACCGCTCTATTTTTTCTTTCAACAAAAATTCAAATACTTGAAATTGTTCTAAAATTTTATCATTGAGTTTGGCCTTGATATACCAACCTTCATCTATTTTTATGGTAATTTCACCAACAGGTTGCTCCATTTGAAAATATGATATTGGTACATTTATTTTTTTGAGAAGTTCATACCACTCAATAACTTGTTTTACTGAAGTTTCATCAAGTACCTGCTCGCCCTTACTCACCGTTCTTTGCCTTGTATCATAGACAAGAGGGTATTCCCCTATTTCTTTCGTCAAATTTTTGTAGTTTGGCGTATGAACCCGTGAAACAATCATGTCTGTATTGACCTGAACACCGGATTCATTGGTAGAGCTGACTATTTTTCGAATAACACGCCATTCATTATCATCCACAATTCTCAGAATTTCACTGATTTTACCATTGGCATCAACCAGAGAATATTGCTCTCCATTATCATAGATAACCGTCGAAAGTTTTTCTTGGAGAGAAATATTGAGCGTGTGAGGAAATTGCTTTTCAATCAGAAGATTTTGAACTGCATATTTTTGTGTCAAAATACTATGCATTTCATCAATATCCATCAGAAAAAAATTATTTTGTGGTAAAAGATAAAACTTTTTGTAAGAAAGAATACCATTTATGGTATCTCTCAGTTCGCTCTCTTTAATTTTGTTTAAACCTTGAAGAGAAATAGAGGTCACCTGAAAAAATGGATGCAAAAAAAGAAGACAAAATGTACCAAAAAAAGTAAGACCGATTGTAGTAATTTTGATATATTTTTTTATTCGATCAGACTTACTCTGTCCCCTCTCAGGAAGTTCATGTTTGGCTTTGCGATATCCTGGTGGAAGATGAGCAAAATTTTGTTTTTTATCTTGAAAAAAATCTTTCATGATGAATAGTTTTCACAATTAAAATCCTCTTTTTTTCTTGCGAAATGTTTCAATAATCCAGTTCAAATAATATTTTTTACTCACGACAAAATCTTGACAATGGAGCACGTTTCTTACTTGCCCTCCAAATCCTTTTTTGAAATGGGTTATCCCATAAAATGGATGCTCTGGTGTAGCATTTTCTGGTGCGATTCCCCAAAAATTATACAGCTTCATCCCCCGTTTTTTTGCTTCTTGTATGACTCGCCACTGGAGGAGATAGGAGCTTGGAAGTTTGTTATTTTTTCCAAGTGAAGCACTGTGTCGATAACATGCCATTTTTCCATAAAACATAATAATCGCAGCTCCATCGACTGTCCCATCAGGAAGAATTGCCTCAAAAAATGCAGTATGGTCTGGGAGAAAACTTTTATATTCTTGAGCAATATATTTTTCTGAAAATCGGATAAATTTATGCCGTTCAGCCGTGATATCGAGAAGTTTGTTGAGATTGGTAAAATCAGCATCAATCGTTGTCATTTTTATGCTTACGCCTTCTCGCTCGCAGCGACGAATGAGATTTCGGTGATTTTTATTCATGTTTTTGAGAAGTGTTTCTTCATCGGGTTGAATATCCAAAATCCAAGTGGTTTCAGCAAGAACATGCATTGGCGCTGCATGATAATTGCAATCTTTAAAAAGTTTTTTATGAGCATCCGTTTCTTCCAAAAATGGACTTACTCGAATAAACGAATAGTCATTTTTTTGAGCATAGGCTTTGAGGTATTGAGTAAAAAGTGTCAGGGATTCTTGTTTTTGAGCTTCTGGCAGTATTGGACCATAGGGTAAATACAAAAAATTGCCTCGTTTGGCATGCGTGGTCACCACAACTGATCCACCAACAATTTTTTCTCCTTCAAAAATTCCGAGAAGAAAAAAATCTTCTTTGAGCGTTTTATAAAATTCACCATATTGGGGTGATTGTACAAATACAGCAAATGATTGATTTGAAATAAATTGTTCCCAAATTTGTGAATTTTGAATTTCTTCTATACGAAAATTAGTCGACATAAGCATTGAGAATGGAGAGAATTCTTTTTTGATCTTGCTTTTTTATATGAATAGATGTAGGCAAATTGATCGATTCCGATGCCAACTGTTCAGCGTTTGGGCAAGAACCTGCCGTGTATTTCATCTGGAAAATATCTGCGTCTTTGGGAGCAATGACGGTGTTATACCAGTCACCAAGCAGTATCCCCTCTTTTTGGGCCATTTGGTGAAGTTTACGCGGGTTTTTTACTCGTAAAGGCAATCTGAGCAGAGGCAGACCAGAAAGGCCCTCTGAGATGATAATTTGAGGGTTCTGTATTTGGGCTAAATATGTGCGAGATGTCTCTCGTCGATGATCATTAAAAGTTTGAAGGTGTTTGAGTTGGTGCAGGGCAATCTCAGCAAGACTATTTGGAAATTGAGTCGGATAGTGTGGTGCTGTCTGTCCCCTTTTTTCACTTGGTTCAATAATACGACTGAGGAGTTTGGTTTTTTTAAATATTGCCAGTAAAATTTTTCCAATAAAAATATTATACAGGGGTTTGGAGACAAAGAAAAGTTTGAAGGTCAAAAGTTGTTGCCATATCCGTGAGGGAGAAGTCTGTGGAAGGCGTTTTTGTGCGGCTTGAATCGCTGTCGCAAGAGTTTTGTTGCTCGTAATGAGTGCTCCACCGCGGCCAGCAGAAATTGGTTTTTCTGTGCCAAAACTGAGCATGCCAATATCTCCATAGGTGCCAAGCATTTTCCCATTGTACAGGCTCCCCATCACATGAGCACAATCTTCAATCACTTTGAGATTATATTTTTGTGCAATTTTCATCAGTGCTGAGAGGTTTGCTGGAATACCAAAGGTATGTTGAATAATGAGTACTTTGGATTTGGAAGTAATTTTTTTCTCGAGATCATCTGCATCCATGTTGAATTGATCGGTGATATCAACATAGACAGGAGTCGCACCGGTCCAAATAATAGCATTACTCACCACGCAACAAGTATAGGCCTGTACGAGCACTTCATCGCCTGACTTTACCCCAAGAACCTCCAGAGCGACTTGTAAACTACTGCGTCCACTATCAAACGTGGTGGCACTCGAAACTCCAAAAAGATTTTGTAAATTTTGTTCAAGCTCACTCACGGCAGTTCCTATTTTTAATTTTTTCCATTTCCACGGAAGCACAAAAGACATGGCAATAGCCACATCTTGGAAGAGTAAGTTTGGCATGAAGCCAACAAATATTGGTTTTTTCAAAAATTTCATACGCTCATTATTTCTTCTCGCACAGAGGATGGGATTCTATTTTCGAGGAGGACCACACATTCTTCTTCTTTAAGATTTTTTACATATTTCAAAAGTTCAGCTTGCTCAAATATATATTTAATATTTTGTTCTTTTTTAAGACCCGCTCCCCTTTTGATGGGTTCCACAAAATCTGGTGTTATGAGTACGAGCTCATCACAGAGTTGAAATATTTTTTGGGCAATTTTTTCATGTTCAATGTCGCTCTGATCGGCCAGTTCCATCATCCCACGAGTAATCACAATGCGTTTTTTGGTTTTTGGAAAAAGCGAGAGTACTTCGAGCGCAGAGCGAAATCCTGCAGGGTTGGAGTTGTAGCTATCATCAATAAAGGTTGTTTTGCCATAGGTGTATTTTTTGAGTGAACCCTGTACATCGTTTGGCAATGTTTTTGCAGATTTGAGAATATGCTTTGGATTGGTTTCGAGATTCACGGCCACCATGACACCGAGTGTTGCATTATAGGCTTGATGCGCACCCAAAACAGGTAAAGACATTTCTCCTCTTTGTCCATGATAAATAGCTTCAAAATCTATCCCTTTGAGCGTTTGTTTTATATTCACAAGAAGACATGTGGGGCGATTTTTTTCTTCTTTTCCACAGGTTTCAATATTTTGGCAGGCCAAATCTTTGAGAAATTCGGTGCAGTAGGGATTGTCTGCGTTGGTAATGATCAGACCATCTTTTGGAATCGCACGAAGAAGTTCGTATTTGGCTGTTTGAATATTTTTGACACTACCAAACAAAGAAAGATGCTGCTCTCCAATCGTGGTCAGGATACCAATTTTTGGTTTGACCATACTACAGATGAGTTTGATCTCTCCCATGGTATAGGCGCCCATTTCGCAGACAAAATAATCAACACCAGTAAAATCTGTTTTCAAAATAAACTGCGCAATCCCGATTTCACTATTTATATTCTTTGGAGTTTTTATTACTTTGTAGTCACTTGATAGAAAATGTGCAGTAAATTCTTTGACTGAACTTTTTCCATAGCTCCCTGTAATACCAATGGTCAAAAGATCTTTGTAAGAAGCAATTTTTCGCTTGGCACGAGCAATATAGATTCGTTTGATGATTTTGGAAGGGAGAAAAAAGAGCAACACCAAAAGAGACAAAATAAAAAATCTCAAAGAAAAAAGAAATGGCAGGTTGGTTGGAAAAAATTTGAAAAGAAAAACTTCTATGCCGAGTGCACAGAGAATAATGAGAAGACTTTTGAGGGTAAAGGTTGGTCGACGAAATTTTCTTTTTTTCAAAACAATAAAAAGTATCTCGGCAATGATGATACTGATGGCAATATACGGAACGGGATGGATAAAAAGAATCACCGCACCCAAAAATCGCCAGATATAGCGTGGGTCTTTGTACACCTCTTCGCCTTGTTTACTGTGAAGAAAATCTTGAAATCGGTCAAGTCGATATTCTTTGAGCTGCCAAAAATAAATATATCCAAGATAATCAAATAAGGCCAAAGCAAGCCAGCTGAGCGTTATGAGAAATCCGTATACGATTGAGCCATCACCCATAGATAAATTTGATCAACAAATTTTTGAGTTTTTCACTTTGGTGCAAATGAAGTCCATGTGTCCCCCCTTTGATTATCTCAAGCTGTGAACCAGATATGAGTTCACTTGCTCTATACGCATCTTTTACTGGCAGATAAGAATCCAGTGTTCCCCAGACAATGAGAGTTGGGGTAGTGATCTTTGGCAAGGTTTCGGTGAGATCCTGGCGAATGATTTTGCGAAAAATATCACGCTTGATACCACTCGTAGCACTATAGTCTGGTGAGCCTGCTCCTCTGTAGAGGATTTTCTTTGCCCAGACGCCTACATGCTCAATCACAGGTATCTTGAAGAGTATTTTACCAAATTTTGCGACAAACCAAAAGAAGGCACGTCGAATAGGTCTCTTTGGACGAAAAACTGCCCCGGCGCAGAGAATATATTTTTCACAGATACCAGGGTTGTTTGCGACTAAGTAGGCTGATACTTGCCCGCCAAAAGAATGCCCCATGACAATGATTTCTTTGTTTGGGAGCTTTTGTATCTTTCGTTTCACATATTCGGCGTAGTGCTCGACTCCCCAGACAGTCTGCGGACAAGCAACACCCCCAAAACAAGGCAAATCAATACAGACCACATCTTTGAAATGCGGTTTTATCAGTTCTATAAAACTGGCCCAAGTTTCGTGGCTGCCACCCCAACCTGGAATGATGACGAGTGTTTTATCCTTCATCTTCATAAT
>CAYTKU010000008.1:10960-15426 GCA_964438795.1 uncultured Gammaproteobacteria bacterium | reverse complement strand
TTTTCGAGTTCTTTTTTGAGTTTTTTGTTGCGTTCTTTGGAATCGGCATCAGTTTCTTTTTTGAGTGCTTGCATCTCGATCTCGAGTTTCATGATTTTTCGTTTCATTTTGTCGAGCTCGTCTGGCATTGAGTCAATTTCCATACGCAGGGCAGAAGTGGCTTCATCGATCAAGTCAATTGCTTTGTCTGGTAAAAAGCGATCGGTGATATAGCGACTCGAGAGTTCGACAGCAGAGACAATGGCCGGGTCAGTGATACGCACTCCATGATGGACTTCGTATTTTTCTTTGATACCGCGCAGGATAGCAATGGCATCGTCTTTGCTTGGTTCATTGACCAGAACGGGCTGAAAACGGCGTTCAAAGGCAGCATCTTTTTCAATATGTTTTTGGTATTCTTTGAGCGTGGTGGCGCCGATGGTATGGAGTTCTCCTCTTGCGAGCGCAGGTTTGAGCATGTTACTGGCATCAATCGCTCCTTCGCTTGATCCCGCTCCAACAATCGTATGAAGCTCGTCAATAAAGAGAATAATTTTTCCATTTGATTCGGTGACTTCTTTGAGTACAGCCTTGAAGCGTTCTTCAAATTCACCACGAAACTTGGTTCCAGCAACGAGCGCTCCAATATCGAGGCCAATGAGTTCTTTGTCTTTGATACTTTCTGGTACATCGCCGTTGACAATACGCTGCGCCAGGCCTTCGGCAATGGCTGTTTTTCCGACTCCTGGTTCACCTATCAGAACTGGGTTATTTTTGGTTCGGCGTGACAACACTTGCATTACTCGGCGAATCTCATCATCTCGTCCGATCACTGGATCGAGTTTTTCTTTGCGAGCGAGTTCGGTAAAATTTTTACCGTATTTTTCGAGGGCTTGGTATTTGCTCTCAGGTTCTGGTGAATCTACTTTTTGATTGCCCCGCACTTGAACGAGGGTACGCAGAACTGCATCATAACTGGCGCCTTGTTTGTCGAGTAACTCACTGACAGGGTTTTTATTTTTCAAAAAAGCCAAGAGAAGATGTTCTACACTAATATATTCGTCTCCCATTTTTTTGGATTCTTCTTGTGCATTTTGCAAAATATACATCATGGCCTGTCCCATCAGAATCTGGCCAAACCCACCAGGGGACATGGCTCCAAATTGTTTGGGAAGCATATCAATGAACTGCTGCACTTCGGTTTTGAGGCTTTCAACATCAATATTGAGTTTTTTCATGACAGAAACGACCACACCTTCGTGTTGCTCGAGTAGAGCAAAAAAAAGATGAGGAGGTTCTACATGAGGCTGACCATTTTCATGAGAAATACTGGCCGCTCGTTGAAGTGCTTCTTGGGATTTATGGGTAAAGTTTTGAGGGTTCATAGGGTTTTGAGAAAAAGTGATAGGTGATACGGGATAAATTTCTTTGGAATATTATCACTCGTCTACATAGAGTGATAATACCGCAATTGAAAAAAAGTGTCAAATCAAGTATGATTCTCTTATTAGTATAGCATAATTTAGAGCTAGTTTATGTATATTTTGGGTATTCGGATTGATACTTTCTCTCGAACTGCTGCAATTGAAAAAGTGAGGGGTTTTTTGTATGAAAATGATCCTAAAATGATCTTTACCCCCAATCCAGAAATGCTCGTTGATGCTCAAAAAGATAGCTATTTTAAGGAAATTTTGAATAAGGGAGATCTCAATATTTGTGATGGAAAGGGGATACAGCTCGTGTCCAAAGAAAAAATTGAACGTATTTCTGGCGTGGATTTTTTGGGAGATGTTTGTGGATTGGCAGAAAAAGAAAATAAATCTGTGTATCTCCTTGGAAGTGGCAGTGATGAGGTACTTCGAGATTGTCAAAAAAATTTGCAATCACAATTTCCACTTTTGAAAATCGTTGGTCAAAATAAAGGGGCTCGAATACAAGTAAACTTGGATCATAAAAATTTTTGTGTATCGTATCCACACCCAGAAGAAAACGAAAAAGTCATTGATGATATTATTGATACGGCACCAGATATTCTTTTTGTGGCCTTTGGACATATCAAACAAGAAAAATGGATCTATGAATTTTTGCCACAGCTTCCCAGTGTAAAAATTGCTATGGGAGTAGGAGGAAGTTTTGATTTTATCGGAGGAAAAGTAAAGCGTGCACCACAGTTTTTACGCAGTATCGGACTCGAATGGCTTTGGCGATTGATGAGAGAACCTCGTCGCATCAAAAGAATTTGGAAAGCAACAATCGTATTTTTAGTTTATGTTTTGAAATCAAGATAATATTTCTTATGCTCACAGAAAATATCCGCAAACATCTCAAAAAACTTACGCAAAAAAAATACCGCCGAGAATTTGGTGAATTTATTATTGAAGGAATCAAAGGAGTGGAAGAAGCCATGAATTCTGGGCTAAAAATAAAAACTATAATTTTGGAAGAAGATAAGCGCAGTGAAATAATCATGCCATTGTTTGTCGACGCTGGGCCTGAAGTATTGTATGCCAATAAAAGTGATATCAAAGAAATCAAAACCACAGAAACGTTTCCTGGCATTATGGCTGTCGTCTCGATGCCACAGTCAAAGCTTAGTGATTTTGATTTTTCTACAACGATCTTGTGTCTTGATGGTGTCAAAGATCCGGGAAATCTCGGAACAATTATTCGCACTGCAGATTGGTTTGGGATCAAAAATATTTTGCTCTCCGAAGATTGTGTCGACCCCTACAATGAAAAAGTCGTTCGTTCAACTATGGGATCAATTTTTCGTGCCACGATTGTGGAAAGTGAAAATATTCTCAAAGATTTGATTGAACTCAAAAAAGAAAGTTATGAGGTCGTGGGGCTCCAAATGCAAGGTGACAATGCTTTAAAAACAAAATTTTCAGAAAAAAGTATTGTGGTATTTGGTTCAGAATCCCACGGGATCAGCCCAACGGTTCAAAAGTTTTTGGACAAGAGCTGTACTATCCCAAAAATTGGTGACGCAGAATCACTCAATGTAGGAATAGCCGTTGGTATTGTGCTCTCACAAATTACTTCGACATAGCCTTGAAAAAGCCCTGGTTTTGGGCTATACTCAAAATATTCTAATTTTATTGTATGATGAAGACCCGTTTTGCGCCAAGTCCAACTGGATATGTGCATGTAGGAAGTTTGCGAGCAGCACTTTTTCCTTATTTATTTTCTCGAAAAATGGGAGGAAAGTTTGTCTTGCGTGTTGAAGATACTGATCAAGAAAGGTTAGTTGAGGGAGCTGTTGAAAATTTGCTTCAAACTTTGGAATGGGCAGGCCTTGTCCCAGATGAGGGTCCTGTTCTTGAAAATGGGAGTATTGTTCAAAGAGGAGATGTGGGTCCATATATTCAGTCCCAAAGACTTGATATTTATCAAAAATACGTACAAATTTTGCTCGAAAAGGGAGATGCCTATTATGCGTTTGATACGAGTGAAGAACTCGACGAAATGCGCAAAAATCAAGAGCTACTCAAACAGTCTCCACGCTACGACCGAGAAAAAATGAAAAATCAGTTTACACTTTCACCAGAAGAAACCAAACGTCGTGTTGAGGCAAAAGAATCGTATGTGATTCGTCTCAAGGTTCCAGATCATGAAACGGTTGTCTTTACGGATGTTATTCGCGGAGAAGTCTCGGTCAAAACTTCTGAAATCGATGATCAGGTTCTGATGAAATCAGACGGATTTCCGACCTATCATTTGGCTGTGGTGGTCGATGACCATACTATGGGAATCACACATGTTATCCGCGGTGAAGATTGGCTTCCTTCGACTCCAAAACATATTTTGCTCTACAAGGCATTTGGTTGGGAGATACCTGTTCATGCTCACATGCCACTTTTGGTCAATCATGAAAAACAAAAGCTCAGTAAACGCAAAGGAGACGTTTCTGTAGAGAGTTTTCGAGAAAAAGGCTATTTGCCAGAGGCCTTTGTGAACTTTTTGGCTTTTTTGGGTTGGAATCCAGGGGATGATCGAGAGATTTTTAGCCTGAGTGAGCTTGTCGATGCTTTTCGTCTTGAAAAGGTACAACGTGGCGCAGCTGTATTTAACATTGAGAAACTCAACTGGTATAATAAAGAATATATAAAGAAAATGGATCTTGCTGAACTCACGGCTCGGGCTATGCCATTTTTGATCAAGGCTGGCGTTATTACTGGCAATGAAGACCCTGTATATCTACAAAAAACCATTGCTCTTGAAAAAGAACGCATGACTGTACTGTCAGAACTTCCTGAAGCCGTAGGATTTATTTTTGCGACAACTCTTGAATACGATCCTGCTATTGTCATCTGGAAAAAAGATACACGGGAAGGTTCAAAAGAAAAATTGTCACTCTTGGCAGAATTTTTGGATGCTGTGGATGAAGCTGATTGGAAATTTGAAACTTTGCAAGAAAAAATAAAAGCCTGGATCACGGAAAAAGGGTTTGGTGTTGGAGATGTGCTTTGGCCACTGCGTGTTTC
>CAYTKU010000008.1:9052-10860 GCA_964438795.1 uncultured Gammaproteobacteria bacterium | reverse complement strand
GGATCACGGAAAAAGGGTTTGGTGTTGGAGATGTGCTTTGGCCACTGCGTGTTTCACTCTCTGGTCGACCAAATTCTCCTGGACCGTTTGAAATTGCTGATGTCCTTGGAAAAGAGAGAACCTTGATCCGGATACAAGACGCGATTCAAAAACTTTCAGTATAATTTATTTAGGGAAATAGTTGCTTGTCCTCCTATGACCTACAAAAAATATGTTTTCCTCTCAGGGGTACTTCTCGTAGTGCTCTTTTCGGCGCTCTGGCATCTGCCAACAGTTTTTTCTCACGAAGGTCCTCATGAAGAAGTACCAGGAGTTGGGGGAACCGTAGAAGAAATTGATGATCTGCAAACGCAGATTGATGCTCGGCGAAAAAAAATTGCAGAACTTGAAAAATCTATTGCAGATTACAAACAAAAAATTTCTGAAAAAAAACTCGAAGTCGTCTCTTTGTCCAATCAAATTGGAATTTTGGATACTCGTATTAGTGAAATAAATGTGGATATTGAAGCAACAGAACAAAAATTGCAGGTGCTTGGGCTTGAAATTTCTCAAACTGAACTGACCATTGAGCAGAAGGCTGGACAAATAGAAAAACAAAAAAGTATTGTGTCTGAATTGGTTCGAGCCTTACATCAACAAGATGGAAAAAACTATATTGAAATCGCAGCGAGTCATGACAATTTTTCTGACTTTTACAATCAGCTCCACTATACCAAAACCATTGAACAAGATCTTGGAAAAACGATGAGGGGGTTACGCCTTGCCAAAGAAGAACTCGAAGGGCAAAAAAAAGGTTTGGAAGATCAAAAAATTTCTCATACCAAGATTGCCGATGAACTCAAAAATAAAAAGCAAGACATGGTAGAACAATCAAAAGCCAAAGAAGGATTGCTCGTGGTAGCGAGTACCACACAGCTCAAATATAATACACTTCTCTCGAGTCTCAAATCGCAATATCAGCAAACAGAAAATGAAATTAGTGGTATTGAAAGGCAAGTGCGTCAAAAACTTGCTGAATCAAAAAAAATAAAACCAACGACCAATGAAGAAGATGTTGGTGCTATGGGTTGGCCTACACCGAGTCGCTATGTGACAGCCACATTTCATGATTCGACCTATCCATTTCGTCATGTTTTTGAACACAGTGGAATAGATATTCGCGCTTCGCAGGGGACTGCTATCAAAGCTACGGCTTCTGGGTATATTGGACGTGCCAAGAAGTGTACACTGGCGAGCTGTTATTCATATGTTTTGATTGTGCACGATGGTGGGCTTTCAACCGTATATGGACACATGAGTAAAATAATTGTAAGTGAAGAACAGTTTGTGACTCGTGGCGATATTATTGGGTATTCTGGAGGAACTCCTGGTACGGCTGGTGCTGGGCCATTTGTGACGGGTGCGCATTTGCACTTTGAGGTGCGTAAAGATGGTATTCCAGTGAATCCGTTAAATTATTTGGGTGAGTAATTATGTAACTTTATTGAAAAAAGTATGGGTAAAGAAAAGTATATCGAATGGCAAAAAAGAACTGATTCCAGTCCTACAGGGATAAAAAATAGACATCAAGAAAATGTTAGAATGCGACAAGAAGAAGAGCGTGCTGAATCAGAAAGAGAATCACAAAGAAAAGCAAAATGTATAGAGATCATTCCACCAACAACCCTAGAAGAAAGAATCTTGTTTGGTGAAGGTGCTATGGCCGTAAGAATTGAAATCTTTGTAGAGTATGGAAGTGGTTCAGCATTAGGACAATCTTGTCTAACTGTTCGTTTAATAGCACGATTGGAAAGTACTTACCAAGATAT
>CAYTKU010000008.1:6248-8952 GCA_964438795.1 uncultured Gammaproteobacteria bacterium | reverse complement strand
ACAATGATGTCAGTGCCTGGAAAAGTTTTGAGAATCGAGGCAGCTTCTTTTTCTACGGCTTCTTGGATAATCTCCAAACCTCGCTCGTGTGTGACTGTATATGGATCATCAACTTTGAGACTGTAATATTTGCTCCCAACTTTGATATATGGTCCAAAACGTCCAATCTGTGCCACCATTTCTTCACCCTCGGCTGTATTTCCGAGGTGGCGTGGCAGTTTGAAGAGTTCGAGCGCATCTTCGAGCGTGATGGTTTCCATGGATTGGCCTTTGCGTAGAGGGGCAAAGATTGGTTTTTCTTCATCTTCTTGTTTGCCTTTTTGCACAAAAGGTCCAAAGCGACCAATACGGACAAAGATAGGTTTGCTCGTTTTTGGGTCAGTTCCAAGTTCACGCATACCTGTCACATCTGCTTTGGCGAGTTCTTCGGTTTTTTGTAAAATATTTTCGTGAAATGGTTGATAGAATGTAGCGATAATAGGTTTCCAATCTTTGGTTCCTTCAGCAATTTCATCGAGGTTTTGTTCCATTTGAGCCGTAAAACTATAATCCACAATATTTTGGAAGTGTTCGGTCAAAAGTGAATTGACCAAAAAGGCAATATCATTTGGTTTGAGGCGTTTGTTGTCATCGCGCTCCACATATTGGCGAGCTTCAATCGTACCAATGGTTGGTGCATAGGTAGACGGACGACCAATACCATATTCTTCCATTACTTTGACAAGCGTGGCATCACTGTAACGTGCTGGTGGTTCGGTAAAATGTTGTTCAGGTTTGAGATCTTGGCAGAGCATGCTTTCTTTTTCTGCTACTCGCGGGAGGACTTCTTCTTTTTGAAATTCTGGATAGAGTGTGAGCCAACCTGGGAAAACAACGGTCTGGCCATTGGCACGGAAAGTATATGGTGTGTTGGTATGAGAATCAATCTCAATCATGGTGCGATCAAGGTCTGCATCTGCCATTTGGGTAGCTACAGAGCGTTTCCAGATGAGGGTATAGAGTCTGAGTTGTTGTGGGTCAAGGTAGGCTGCAATAGATTCGGGAGTGCGAGTCGGATCAGTTGGGCGAATCGCTTCATGGGCCTCCTGTGCACCCTTACTTTTGGTTTTGTAGACACGATTTTTTTCCAAAGAAAATTTTGCTCCGTATTGTTTGTGTACAAAGCTTTTGGTTTCATGCAAAAATTTTTCAGACAAAAAGTTTGAGTCTGTACGCATGTAGGTGATAAGACCGACTTGTCCGCCACTTCCAAGTGCAATACCTTCATAGAGTTGCTGTGCGAGGCGCATGGTTTGTTTACTCGAGTATTTGAGTTTTTGGTTGGATACCTGTTGGAGTGTCGAAGTCGTAAAAGGAGGTGGGGGAGTGCGTTTGGCTCCTTTTTTTTCAATTTTACTAATAGTATAAGTGGTACTTTTGAGTGCAGAGAGAATTTCATCGAGTTGCTCCTTTTTATTGAGGTCAAATTTGTCGAGTTTTTTTTCACCAATAGCGACAAGAGATGCACTCATGGTATCAGAGGATTTTTCGCTGTGGAAAATTCCTTCGAGTGTCCAGTATTCTTCTGGTTTGAAATTTTGAATTTCTCGTTCACGTTCTACAATGAGGCGCACTGCCACAGACTGTACGCGTCCAGCTGACAGACCGCGTGCGACTTTTTTCCAGAGAAATGGTGAAAGTTCGTATCCGACGAGACGATCGAGCACACGGCGAGCCTGCTGCGCATCAACAAGCCTCAGATCAATATGACGAGGATTTTTGAGCGCTTCATTTATAGCATGTTCAGTAATTTCGTGAAAAACAATGCGCTCTGCCTTTGTTGGATCGATATCAAAAATGTGAGCCAAATGCCAAGAAATGGCTTCTCCTTCACGGTCCTCATCTGTTGCAAAGATAATATTTTTTGCTTTGGCTGCAAGTTCTTTGAGTTTTTTGACATGAGCGGCTTTGTCCTTGGATACAATATATTGTGGCTCAAAGGTGCCGTGTTCAAGATCAATTCCCATTTTGCTTTTTGGCAAATCTCGTACATGCCCAAAAGACGATTCTACAATATATTCAGAACCGAGAAAGCGAGAGATGGTTTTTGCTTTGGTAGGGGACTCTACGATGACGAGGGTTTTTGGCATACTTGAGAAAAAAACAAAGTTGCAAGATTTATATTAGTTGAGTTTCTTGTTTGTGTCAACTTTGATGAAAAAATAGTTTTATCTCTCCACTCAAAAAAATAGAACCAGTTACAACGAGAAGATCGGTTTTTTTCTGCTGTTTTTGACTCCAGTGGAAGGCATCTTTTGGATCAAAGAAAATCTTGGTTTTGGTATTTTTGGAATGCTTTTTAAAAAGTTTTTGTATTTCAATTGGAGAGACGACTTTGCGAAATGGGTTCATGGTATTTCGAGTGCAAGCAATGGTTTGGGGTTTGAGCTTCGCAAGCTGCTGGATCATTTTTTGTATATCTTTGCCGTGAGAAAATCCGAGCACGAGGTGAATGTTTTTGACACCCAGAGACTGTATTGTTTGTACAGTTGTTTTTATTTTATCTTCATTATGTGCACCATCAAAAATAATAAGAGGTTTTTGTGAAACGATTTCCATCCGGAGCGGTTGTTGCGCAGATTTGAGTCCCTTTTGTATTTTTTTTGTTTCTATTCCAAGCTCATTTCCTATTTCAAGACAGAGAATCGCATTGTGTATTTGATGT
>CAYTKU010000008.1:3851-6148 GCA_964438795.1 uncultured Gammaproteobacteria bacterium | reverse complement strand
CCAATATTGGTAATGACCGCAATTTTTTTGTGGGGAATGATATTGGTAGAATCAAATCTTCCACCAACACCGACTTCGATGACCGCTGTATCTACTTTTTTTTGTGCAAAATAATACAGTCCAATGATGGTAGTGACATCAAAAAATGTGATCATGTCATAGGGACTCGTCTTGGCATAGGTATCAATATAGGGTTTCAGGTGCGCAACAATCTCGACAAATTCAGATTTTTTCATGTGGCTCTGTCCGATTTTCCAGCGCTCAAGAAGAATCGTTGGGTGTGGTGAACACAAAAGGCCAGTTTTTTTGCCGCCTGCAGTCAAAATAGATTGTAAAAAAGCACAGACCGAACCCTTTCCACTGGTCCCCGTGACATGAATATATTCGGGTATATTTTTTTCAGGGTTGCCAAGAATCTTCAAAAAAAATTCAATGCGCTTGAGATTTTTGGTATAGTCAGTATTGGTTTGTTCAACACTGGCCAGAGAAAGGATATATTGCTCTGCTTCAAGGTAGGTCATACGATAAGTATATAGTTCATATTTCCGAGGTTTCGTACCTTACCTTTGATTTCAAGAAGTGTCAAATGGCTCAAAAGAACTTGGCTCGGGATATGGGCTTGTTTGATCAGTACATCTATATGTATTGGTTCTCGAGAGAGGGTCTGCAAAATGAGAGTTTCTTCTGGATTGTCTCCAATGATTTTGTCTTCTCTGGAGGATTGCTTTGTTTGGAGGCCAAAAATATCCAAGATATCTTGGCTCTGTGTGACGACCCGAGCACCAAGTTTGAGCAGATTATTGGGGCCTTGTCCTGTCGAAGAAGTAATATTGTGTGGAATGGCAAATACCTCGCGGTTGTATTCGAGAGCG
The DNA here is from genome assembly GCA_964438795.1 of uncultured Gammaproteobacteria bacterium. Lineage (GTDB taxonomy): Bacteria > Patescibacteriota > Patescibacteriia > Magasanikbacterales > UBA922 > CAYTKU01. Next base: position 5,276 of record CAYTKU010000008.1, on the reverse strand, counting down.
GCTTGAGCAGTGATGAGGGCGCCGGATGAGGCCTGTGCTTCTACTACGAGCACGCCAAGGCTCATGCCTGCAATGATTCGGTTGCGTTTTGGAAAAGAATACTTGGTTCCAAGAGTTTTTGGTGGATATTCAGAAAGTATGGCTCCACCTTGCTCAATAATTTTTTCTGACAGCGTTTGGTGCGCGCGTGGGTAGATGGTTGCACGATCGATTCCACATCCAAGAACTGCGATGGTCTTTCCTTTATTTTTTAGGTTTGTTTCGTGTGCTACTCCATCAATGCCAAGTGCCAGGCCGCTGATTATTGTCATCTGTGCTTCTGTGAGAGCTTTGACAATTTCTTCTGTGATTTGTTTGCCATAACGGCTTGCTTTACGGGTGCCTACGATTGCAAAAGGGTATTGTATATTTTGAATATTTCCCCTTACAAATAAACACAGCGGTGGATCATATATTTCTTTGAGGAGGAGCGGATAATCCGGATGTCCATAGGATATGGTTTGTATATTTTCTTTTTGCAATTCTTTTTCGAGTGCTTCTTCATCGATTTGTTTTTTCCACAAAATAAATTCTTGGATAATATTTTCTTCCCATACTTTTTGGCCAAAATCAGAAAACTCCGCCAGAAATGCAGAGTCGATTGTTCCAAAATGTTTGAGAAGTGACGTGTACCTTTTATGGGTAATCTTTGGAAAATATGAAATGAGAACTTCTTTTTGCATATTTTATAATGCTTGCAGAATTTTTATTCTGCTGGAGAAAGAATTTTTTTTTTGAACGCAGAATATAGCGAGACAGGCAGTGCGAAGTTTGTGAGCACCTGCCTGCAAGCGAATTTCGCAGTGAAAAAAAAGAAAATCTTTTGAAGCTGATAAAAATTCAGAATATATAAAGTGCGACCAAAAATTACAGCAGCTTGATTATTTCATCCACTGATCGATCGATCATTTGTTTGAGTGTTGGTTTTTCAAAAATACCAAATTTTCCAAGTACAAACTTAGCCGTGTCAGACATTTTTTTTTCATTGCTACTGCGTACACCAACTCGAATACGAAGAAAATCTTGTGTTCCGAGATGTTCTATCAAAGATTTTATCCCATTGTGTCCTGCACTTCCTCGATCTTTTTGGATTTTTATTTCTCCGAGCAGAATATCTTTGTCATCGTGAACCACGATCAAATCTCTTACTGCAAGTTTGTAAAAATGAGCGATTTGTATGACAGATAATCCAGAATCATTCATGAATGTTTGAGGTTTTGCCAGAATAATTTTTTCATTTTTATACACACATCCTGCAATTTCTGCTTTGAATTTTTTGCTGTTATCCCAGGGGGAAATATTTTCAATTTGAAATTTTTTATGAAGTGCCTCAAGGACAAGAAACCCGACATTGTGACGGGTCTTTTCGTATTTTTTCCCTGGATT
>CAYTKU010000008.1:0-3751 GCA_964438795.1 uncultured Gammaproteobacteria bacterium | reverse complement strand
CCAAAAAAATCAAAAGCTTCTCGAAGTTTGTTTTCAATATATTTGACGTAGGAAAGATGAACTGATGTTTTGTATTTGATAAACATTTCAAAACGTGGAGGGTTGGTGTTGATTTGACGAAAACCAACAATCTCTGGGTGCCTCGTTCCTTTTCCTCGACTTGGGCGATGTTCACGGGTAATCTTGCGGATGAAGTTTCCAAGAATATCTGAATCGATTTCTGTGTGTCTTGCTTTCCATGCTTGGATGAGGAGTGGAAAAATTTGATGTACGCGGTAACCTGTCAAACCACTCGTCAACAGAATCGGAGCAAAATCCAGATGAGGAAAATGTGAAGCAATCATTTTTTTGACTTCATTTCTTTTTGAGTCTGTTGGGTCTTCGGCCAAGTCCCATTTATTGAGGAGTACAATAACACTTTTGGAGTGTCTCTCCATCATGCCTCCGAGCTGCATGTCTTGGTGACTGATTGGCTCTGATCCATCAAGTACAAAAATAATAATATCAGATTGTTCAAGACTCTCAATACTTTTACTAATACCTGCTCGTTCGAGTTCACCATTGACCTGTGCTTTGCGGCGGATACCAGCAGTATCGATAAAATTTATTTTTTGTTTGAGCTCTTTTCCATTTTCTTCATAGACATAGGTCATGAGAGTATCGTGTGGTTCACGTGTGGTGTGTGCCACAGGACTTACAATAACTTTTTCTTCACCAATGAGCTTGTTAAAAAGAGAAGATTTTCCAACGTTTGGTTTTCCAATAATACTTACTTGAATCGTTTCACCTTTTGGTTCTTTGACACGTTTTGGATTTTTTGAATTTTTTTGAAGTGTTTTGAAAACAACATCCAAAAAATCTCCGAGGTTTCGACCATTGATAGCAGAGATTGGGTAGGGGACACCGAGACCAAGTTTGCGCCATTCAGGATTGTGAATCTGTGGTTCAATGCGATTCGTATCTACTTTATTTGCTACCAGCATGATAGGTTTTTTCGTGATGCTTCGAAGTTTTTTTATAAGAGTTCTTTCTTTTGGCAAAACACCTACACCAGAATCTGTAACAAAAATAATAAGATCTGCGATGCTTACGGCTCGTTCTACTTGTTGCTGGACATCTTGCTCAAACTGAAAATCTTCTTCAAAAGTAAGTCCACCAGTATCAATGAGGCGAAAATATTTTCCACGCCACAAAACAAGACCTTCATTATTGGTTCGAGTCGTCCCAGCAATGTCACTGACAATGGCTTGGTTTTTTTCAATCAGACGATTGAAAAGAGTAGATTTTCCTACATTGACGCGGCCAACGAGAACGAGGGTAGGAAGTTTGTCCACATCAACGGTTGCGGGTGTTGCCATAAAAACGGATAAAATAGATATTTTGCTTTAAATTTAGCACAAAACTCGTAAAATTTCAAGCTATGACCCAAAATCTTCACCCAAAATTATCAAAATATCACTAGTGTTCGCAAAATTTTCACCTGTTGGGACCTGTGTTTTGAGAGGAAATCCGAGCTCTTTTTGTAATTTTTCAAGAGTCGATTTGTCTACGTTTGAGTTGAGTTTGTATATGGCACTATTTGGTTGTGGTCTGTTTATGCTATTGCCAATGGTCCCGACCACAAATTGTTTTTGTTCAAGACGTGCTTTGACTTGTGCTGCGAGGCCTGGTGCCCACGTACCATTGTGTACTTCGAGTATGGTTGATGATTGTGGTGGTGTGACCGTTTGGACTGGAATGTTGTTTTGCGTTACAGTGGCCGCTGTCGAAGAGACGTTTGTTTGAAAAATATTTTTAAAAGCGGTATTGATCGATGCAAAATCGCCTGTTTTTGGTGTTAGTACAAATGCTCCGCTCACATCATAGCCAGAGCGAAGATATCCATTTGGACTATCATCCAATGTCAAATTCACAATTTCTTTTGTATTGATTTCACTTCCAAGTCCTCCAAAAGTAATCATTTCAGCAATCGTCAGATCTGTGAGGACATGTGATTCAACCGTAGAGAGAATTTCATTGAGTGTCACTGGATTTGCCAAGGTTTGAAAAGATAAAAGTTTTTCTTTGAGAGCGAGGAGTACTTTTTGTTGACGACGAGAACGTGCATAGTCTGATCCTTCACCATTATTTCCATGTCTCGATCGCGCATATTCAAGTGCTGTCATTCCATTCATGGTTTGTACTCCCGAAGTAAATTTGAGAGTTTTGTAACGACTTGATATTGGCAGAGCATCTTCTTTTCCTGGAATAGGGTATTGTGAATCTGTAAAACTTTGTTCTACATTGAGAGTCACTCCACCAACTTTATCTACCAAATCTTCAAATGCAGAAAAGTCTACTCGTACATAATAATCAATATCGACTTCAAACGTATTTTCAATGACCGTTTTTGTGAGTTCTGGTCCACTTCCTGATTTTTTTGCTTCTGCAAATGCATTGGCATTGTTGATTTTTCGATTTCCATATCCAGGGATATTCACGAGCAAATCTCTGGGGATAGACATCATTGCAACTTGTTGTGTGCTTGGTTTGTAACTCGCTACAATAATCGTATCTGTCAGGTATGGGCCATCATGACCTGGTCCGCCTTGTCCAAGGATAAGTACATCGATGCGGTCTTCTTTTTGTCCTTTGAGTTCTGTCGAACTTTTATTAAAAATAAATTGTTTGAGTTTGCCAAGTATTCCAGTCGGTTTTTTTGCTTCGAGGATTTCTAATCCATCTGAATTTTTTGGTGTATCTTTTGGCAAAATCGTTTGCGTGACGAGAGCCCCAAGCAACAAAAAAATGATAAATAAAATAAAAAAAAGACCTCGGCGGGATTTTTTTTGAGGTTCTTCAGGAAGATGTTCTTCAGGGGCAAGAAAATTTGGATATTGATGTTCCATAATACAAACTATTATACCGAGGAAAGAGAGTTTTTACAATGGGGATAGATTGCTATTTTTTTCTCAAAAAATATGCTATAATCAAAATATATTTTCTTTATGCCACAACAAATTACAGAAAAAACAACGATTGGAAATCCTCTGTATGAATGGACATTTCCTGAATACGAAAAATTTTCTCGTGGACGTATTTGGTATGCTGTGATGATAAGTCTTGGAAGTATTTTTATTCTTTATGGGATGCTCACTGGAAATTTTTTGTTTTCACTTATTATTGCGCTTTTTGGTGTAATACTTTTTTTGCAGCAGCACCAAGATCCACAGGAGATTGCCTTTGCGGTTACAGACCTTGGAATTATTGTTGGCAATCGTTTTTATCCATATAGTGAACTTGAAGCATTTTATATTATTTACAAACCTCCAGTGAAGACTCTTTTTTTTGAGACCAAAAATTTTATTCGACCACGTATTCATATTCCAATGGGTGATCAAAATCCGCTGGATTTGCGTTTTGGGCTGCTTGAATTTTTGCCTGAGGATTTGGAAAAAAATGATGAACCGACCAGTGAGATGGCCGCTCGGAACTGGAAGATTCAATAGAGCGATTGTCGAATTGAGCGCATTCCTGCGTTGTCGGTGCGCTTCTCGCTCAACGTAGCTTTGACTACGTTTCGCTCCGATGCTCCCTGCCGCCTGGGCCTGCATCTCAATTCTACAATCTCTAGAACACCTCATTATCGTCTCCCTTGACGATTTTAGTTTTTTTGGGTATAATAAGGCCACTTTATAAGCACTTGTCGTTCAATGGATAGGACGCCAGTTTGCGGAACTGGCAATGCAGGTTCGATTCCTGCCGAGTGCAC
>CAYTKU010000007.1:10504-16170 GCA_964438795.1 uncultured Gammaproteobacteria bacterium | reverse complement strand
TTTATGATGAAAGATGCCATTTTGGGATTCAATAAACAGTTTGCCTTTATACCAAAGATAGAAAATAAAAGTAAACTGAAAAAAAGAAAAAAATGTATACTCCTTGGTATGGGAGGATCACACCTCGCTGCGGATGTGTTGCAATCATACAATTCAAGTTTTCCTTTGGTTATTCACTCTGACTATGGTCTGCCAAATCTTTCTGTTGCGAGTCTCAAAGAAAGTTTGATTATAGCCTCTTCCTACTCAGGTAATACAGAAGAAGTGATTGAAGGATTTGAAATAGCTCGAAAAAAAAAATTTCCACTCGCTGTCATTGCGGTGGGTGGAAAACTGCTGGAACTGGCGAAGAAACACGAGGTTCCGTATATAGAGCTGCCAAATACTGGTATTCAACCACGCAGTGCTTTGGGTTTTAGTTTTATGGCACTTCTCGCCATGATGAATGAAAAGAAGGGATACCAAGAAGCACAAAAACTCACCAAACAATTGCAACCCAAAAAAATAGAAATCCTGGGAAAAAATTTAGCCGAGAAACTTCGTGGTACTGTTCCTGTTATCTACACCAGTAGTCAAAATAAAGCAGTGGCATATAATTGGAAAATTAAGCTCAATGAAACTGGCAAAATTCCGGCTTTTTATAATATAATTCCAGAACTCAATCACAATGAAATGACAGGTTTTGATATTGCTCCTTCAACCAAAGAACTGTCAAAAAATTTCTCTTTTGTCTTTGTCTTTGACCAGGAGGATCATCCGAGAAATATTGCGAGAATGAAAATTTTGCAGAAACTCTATCATGATCGTGGACTCCAAACAGAGATGATTTCTCTCAAAGGCAAAACACGTCTCGAAAAAATATTTTCTTCGCTTCTCCTCGCTGATTGGACTGCTGTGTATCTCGCCGAACACTATGGATTAGAATCAGAACAAGTTCCTATGGTAGAAGAATTCAAAAAGTTGATTGCCAAGTAAACGAATAACTGTTATGCTAATATCACTATTTTATTTATAACGTATACGTATGAAGAAGTATCTTATCCTCGCGGCTCTGGCTCTCGGAGCACTTGTAGGATTTCACCCACTTGAGGCGCAGGCGGCAACTTGTCCATTGATGGTCGGTAGTGCCTACAAAACAGCAACTCACCCCGCTGTATATTATATCAATGAAAATTGCACCAAGATGCATCTGACCCCAGAGCAATATTTTTCGTATTTTACTTCATGGAATGATACCAAAGTAACAAGTCAATATTTGCTCTCCCGAGTCAAAGATCACACGGGTGCTGCTGTTTTTGGTCCACACTATTTTCCTCGCACAGGGTCTCTGGTAAAATCTCCTACCAGTGATGATGTTTATTATGTTATTTTTTTCACCAAAAATAAGATTGGGTCAGAACATGTTTTTCAAGCTATGGGATTTGATCGAACCTGGGTAGAAACTGTTCCACAGAGCACCATTGATAAACTCGTAGATGGCGATGTGATTGAAACGGTAGCACAAGTATTTGATGAAGGAATGTATCTTTTTCGCTACAGTGATACCCCTGCCAAAATTCACCTGCTTCTTCCTGATATAAAAACTGGTAAAATGCTTCGTCATCATCTCAAAAATGATGCTCTGGTGGATTATGTAGGATATCGCCGAGATCGTGTACCGGTTCTTCCCCCTGTTTATCAATTTCAAATCGGTGCACCAATTGAAAATATTGGAGAGTTTTTTACCAAATATTTTTCAGATGCTTTTGCCAATGTTTTTGGCGGACTTGGTGAAGAGTTTACTTCAGATTTTTTGGATGAAGAATGGGATAATATCGATGATGAGTCTTGGGATGAGCTCGTTGATCCATATCAAGAAAATGATGACTTCACGTATTCATTTGCCCCAGTTGATCAGGATGTTGACCATATCCGTGGAAATGTCAATGCCAAAATTACATTGATTGAGTATGCTGATCTCGAGTGTCCATTTTGTAAAAATTTTCATGGAACAATGAAACAGGTAATGGAAAAATATGGCAATGATGTTCGCTGGGTGTATCGACATTTTCCACTTGAATCAATTCACACGCAGGCAAAGCCAGCAGCTCTTGCAACTGAATGTGCCGCAGAACAAGGAAAATTTTGGGAATTTACCGATCTTATCTTTAGTTTGAATCTCTCTGAAACAAATCTTGATGCTGCACGACTTTCACAAATGGCAACTCAAGTCGGAATCGATGCACCTACTTTTAATAGTTGCTACGAAAGTGAAAAATATAAAAATCTTGTAGATGTTCATGCTGATGATGCTTGGATGGCAGGAGCCAATGGAACACCGTATACTTTGGTGGTTGGCCCAAATGGTGAAGTGAAGGCTGTACATGGTGCAGTATCCTTTGAAACTCTTGAAGAAGAAATTTTGAAACTTCTCTAAATATGACGTATTTTTTGGGATTTTTATTTATGGTGCTCGGTGTATTTATGAGCATCAAATCTGATTGGTTTTTGCAAAATTTTGGGAAAAGTAGCTGGGCAGAAGAGCACCTGGGTGGAGACGGCACGCGTACGATGTACAAAGTTTTGGGTGTGATTTTGTTTTTTGGTTCAATTATGGCAATGACTGGATCGCTTGGTAATATTATTCTTTCTATTTTTGGAGGTTTATTTGGTGGCCTAAAACAATAATATGCATACTGAGAGCAATCTTCTTATTGATCCACAACTTTTGTTTCAAAAAGCACAGCTCCAGAGCGGTATGCATGTGGCAGATTTTGGTACTGATAGAGGAGGGCATATTGTTTTTCCTGCCTCACTTATTGTCGGAGAAAAGGGAATTATGTATGCGGTAGATATTTTGAAACCGATTTTGGAAACTATTCGAAAAAAAGCTGAGCAGGATGCACTGCATAATATTCATCCTATTTGGTCAGATCTTGAAAAAGGAAAAACGGCGATACCCGAAAAATCTCTCGATGTGGTGTTTATTATCAACACCCTTTCGTTTTCTGAGGAGCCAAATCAAATTTTGGAAGAAGCAAAAAGATTGCTTCGTGAGAAAGCTCGTGTTGTTATTGTGGATTGGAAAGAAAAAATGAATGGAATTTTGGGTCCCAAAGATGACCGTTTTGTGGATTTTGATCAGATTAGATCTTGGGCAAACACCTCAGGTTTGGCTGTCCAAGAAGAATTTGCTGCAGGAAAGTATCATCATGGAATTGTATTGTTTTGGCAACACACAGGACTTTGATCTGTATGAAAACCCAGAAACAAAAAATGGGAGCATGGGGTGAAGATCAGGCTGTTGAGTTTTTGGTCAAAAATGGATATAGTCTTTTGGAAAGAAATTTTCGTGTTCGAGCGTGCGAGTTGGATATCATCGCTTGGAAAGAAATCAAAGGTGAAAAAACACTGTGTTTTATTGAGGTAAAAACACGAGAAGGACAGGATGATGGGAGTGCACAGAGAGCGACAGGCAAGGACAAACTCCACAATATGTTTCATGCTGCGAAAGAATTTTGTTTGCAAAAAAATATTCCTCTCAGCGGAGTTCCTATGCAGTTTGAACAAGTGAGTGTCTATAAAAAAAGTGAAACTGATGTGCTCTGTAAACATTATGTTATTCCTATAAATTAATTTTTGTGATATACTGCACTTACTTTTAATAATTTACTTGTATGCCTGTCAAATCTTCAAGTACTTCGAAGACAAAAGCTCCGATGTACGAATCTCATGACTGCTGTTTTGGTCAAGACTGCAGTCGTAGTTTTATGAGAAATATGAAAAATATGGATTTTGGTCGAAAAATTCTTGCTACTTTGGTGGGAATACTTTTGGTCTATGGAATCGTTTTTTTGGCCACAGTGATTCGCAATAACTTACAAGAATTTTATTTTATTGGGAAAGCAGAAAGTTCTGAAAGACTACTCAGTGTAGAGAGTCAAGGAAAAGTCACTGTTGTACCAGATATTGCGGTTACGACTATGGGAATGATTGCAGAAGCTCCAACCGTAGCAGAGGCACAACAAAAAAATACACAAACAATGAATAATCTCATTGAAAGACTCAAATCTCTTGGTGTAGAATCCAAAGATATTCAAACAGCCAACTATAATGTCTATCCTCAGTACAACTATACCGAAGCTGAAGGACAGGTTCTCAAAGGTTACCAAGTAAGTCAAAATGTCACTGTAAAAATTCGTAATCTCCAAAATGCCAATAATGTGTTGGCACTTGCTGGTGAAGTTGGGCTCAATAATGTCAGTGGTATCAATTTTACTATTGATGATAGAGATGTGTACAAAGCACAGGCACGAGAAATTGCTATCAAAAAAGCTCAAGAAAAAGCGCTCAATCTCTCAAGAACACTTGGCGTGAGAGTTGTCGGGGTCGTCAGTTATAATGAATACGAAGGTGGAAATGAATATCCACTCTACAAAGCCAATGCAATGGTTGAATCTGATGCGGGTGGGGTTGCTCCAAGTATTGAACCGGGAAGTACTGATGTGATCCTCAATGTCAACGTCACCTACCAAATCCTCTAGAGGATTATAAAATTGATGTATTCCTGCGTTCTCGCTGTGCTTCTCGTTCAACGTAGTTTCACCTACGTTTCACTCCGGTGCTCGTTGCGGCCTTGGACTCCATACAATTTTATACATCCTTAGATTTTGCTTCCATTTCAACAAAAATATTTTAGTTTGCATTATTCTCTCTAATTCTGATACAATAGACAAGTAATTTTACTTGTCTATTTTTTTTATGATTAATCAAAAAATTCAAAAAGTACTGGCCCGGGAGATTCTTGATTCCAGAGGCAATCCGACGGTAGAGGCTACGGTTGTGCTTCAAGATGGTTCTACGGGCATTGCGGCTGTCCCTAGTGGCGCTTCGACTGGTACTCATGAGGCCTGGGAACTGCGTGATGGTGGCAAACGCTATGGTGGACAAGGAGTACAGAAAGCGGTCAAAAATGTGAATGAAAAAATTGCAGATCGACTGCTCGGTATGGATGCCAGTAACCATCGTTCTATTGATAATGCCATGCTCGCACTCGATGGTAGCAAAAACAAAAAACGCCTTGGTGCCAATGCTATACTGGCAGTATCGCTGGCTACGGCTCGGGCAGCTGCATTTTCGAGTGGTCTTCCACTTTATGAGTATCTTCGCAAAGTCTTTGATCTGAAGTATGACAATTGGCGTATGCCAGTACCAACCATGAATATTGTGAATGGGGGACTGCATGGGGGAAACGGTATTTCAATTCAAGAGTTCATGATTGTTCCTCAGCACAAAAAACTGGCTGAGCGAGTACGTATGGGCAGTGAAATTTTTCATGCCCTCAAAGCGATTTTGAAAAAGAAAAATTTTGGTGTAGGAGTTGGGGACGAGGGTGGCTTTGCTCCTAGACTCAAAAATAATGAAGAGGCACTGAAACTCATTAAGCAAGCAATAGTGGCTGCAAAATATAAGCCAGGTAAAGATGTACTGCTAGCAATGGATATGGCAGCGTCTGAATTTTATAAAAATGGAAAGTATTATTTTGAGGGTAAGAAAGGAATTTCAGCCAAAGCCTTAATTCAAATTGTAGAAAAATGGATCAAAAAATATCCTTTTGTCTCGATTGAAGATCCTCTTGCTGAAGATGATTGGCAAAATTGGGCAGATTTTACTGGCAAAGTACATGC
>CAYTKU010000007.1:0-10404 GCA_964438795.1 uncultured Gammaproteobacteria bacterium | reverse complement strand
CTCTTGCTGAAGATGATTGGCAAAATTGGGCAGATTTTACTGGCAAAGTACATGCAACATTGCGTCTCGTAGGAGATGATCTTTTTGTTACCAATGTGGAACGCTTGCAAAAGGGAATTGAACAAGGAGTTGCGAGTGCTATTCTCATCAAGGTCAATCAAATCGGAACCCTCTCTGAAACCATCGATACGATTTTGCTCGCACAAAAAAATAACTATGCGGTCTCTGTCTCACATCGCTCAGGAGAAACAGCTGATACCTTTATTGCTGATCTCTCAGTCGCTGTGAACGCTGAATTTATCAAAACCGGGTCACTGAGCCGCTCTGAACGGGTAGAAAAATATAACCGTCTCATGCAAATTGAGGTGGAACTCGAAGGAAGAAAATAACTATGCTCGAAGCGATTGTCCTGTCTCGCCGCAGTTTCAAAGAATATGACGAGGTCATTTCGCTGTATGCCAAAGAACTCGGAAAAATCGAAGTCACTGCACGAGGCATCAAAAAAATCACCAGCAAAAATAGCTCCTTTCTCGAGCCTTTTTGTGCAGTCCAAATAGGCACTGTTCCTGGCAAAGATCGCCTGTATGTTACCACCTCGCAGGTCAATGAATATTTTTCCTCAATTCGAACTGACTATGACAAGTTGCAACAGGCTGCTTTTGTTGTCTCTTGGCTCGAAAAAATGCTCTCTCCCGGGCAAAAAGATCCTCGTATCTATGAGATGCTTTTTTCCTGGCTGAATTTTTTGAATACCATACCTCAGAGCAAGCCAATTTTGCTGGATGCTTTTTTATTGAAAATGCTTTCTTTTTTGGGTTTTGAACCACAGCTGCAAGACTGTATTCACTGCGAAAAAAATTTGGAACAAGAGCCTCACTTATGGTTTTCATTTTTGGGTGGGGGACTCGTGTGCCAAAAAGATAAAATAGAAAAAAGAGAAGAACTCGTGTCTTCTCTCAATATGTCGACTCTTTTGGCCCTTCGATATATTTTGGTTCGCAGTTGGAAAGAAATTGTTGCCTTTGGTACGGATGAGCAGTATCCTGTGGTTCATGCTCTTATTTATAAATATCTTGTCTCTACAACAGAAAAATCTGCGAGTGATTGGGCAAAAAGTCCGGAATTCTCTCTCCAGAGACCTTGACAAAACACGTTTTTTGTGCTATACTACACTTGTGATGCTAGGGAAAAACCCAAACGCCAAAAGGAATGCCTCGACTTCGGTCGGGGTTTTTCTTTTGCAGTAATATAAGAGCCTGTAAAAAAATATTCTTTCACAGGTTATGGGTTGCAAGGATTTGTTTTTGTTGTTATATTAAGCTTTGTAGCAGGTACGAAGGCTCTCGCATCACAAGGCATTGGGGTACATCTTCCCTGCTACATCAAAACCACTCTTGTTAAGGGTGGTTTTTTGTTTTTAATCATGCGTATGCGCTTCAAATCGCAGTGACAATTCTTTTTCTTGATCTTTGCGGAGTTTTTTGAAGTTGGCCTTGGTAAGTTTGGTGGTTTTGATAATCTCTGAGATTCGATAGCCTCCGAGCATGTGGGGCATCATGATATAGTCGACTCCTGCCTCGTAAAAGTGTTTCATATACTGTGCATGGTGGAGATTGGCAATAATATATGGTTTATTTGAGAGACTTCGGACGTATTTGACTAGAGTAAATTGATCGTCAACCTCCGGAATCGTCGAAATAATATATTTGGCTTTATCCAGAGGAAGTTCAGACAAAAATTCGACATCAGCCACATCGCCAAAATACGCGGGGATTTTTTCTTCTTTGAGGCGTTTGACCGTTTCTGGATTGAAATCAATCACGGCAAAAGAAATTTTTTGATCTTTCAGAGTTTCGCAGATCTTCCAGCCCATACGGTGGTAGCCAATCACCCAGGCATCATAGAGAGGAATCTGCTCTTCGGTCTGTTGGTATTTATCTTTGCCAAAGAGTGCAAAAAATGGAATAAAAAATCGATACAGAGCTTCATTGTAGGTAATAATATAGGACGAAAAAAATATGGTCAAGAGCGCTACAATGGTAAAAATAGCCAGTTCACTCTCTCCAAGCTGTCCTAGGCTCTGGGCAGTAAAAAGCAAAATAAAACCAAATTCACTGACCTGTGCACCCGTGGTCGCTGTGAGAAAACTATTGCGACGAGTAAATTTGAGAGCACGAAAGAGAATGTACAAAATAGCTGGTTTTGCCACCAGCACAAAAAGAGCAAGTCCAAGTCCTGGGAGAAGAGCTGATTGAAAATTGGCGACATCCATCTCACTGCCGAGAATAATGAAAAACATGATGAGGAAAAAATCTCGCAGCGGCCGGATACGACTACTAATCTCTGGCTGGTAGGGTGAGGAACCGAGGGAGAGTCCCGCAATAATGGCACCAATTTCGAGCGAGAGTCCCAGGGCACTCACGAGGCCGGTGATACCAAAACACCAGGCAATGGTAAAGAGAAAAAGAAATTCTGAAGATTTGGCAATGTGGTTGAGCAAAAATGGAATGAGAAATTTGGAGAGAAAATAAATACAGGCAATGATGATTCCACCTTTGAGAAAAATAAAGCCAAGCGATTCTACGAGGGGTATTTCTGGATTTTTGCCGCTGATCATCAGGATCATGATAAAAATCGCGATCACATCTTGTACCAACAAGAGTCCGATAGTATATCTGCCATAGACTGATTCTGTGTCTTTTTTGTCACTGAGGAGCTTGCTGACGATGATGGTACTCGAAAAGGTTATGGCAATCGATAGATAGAGCGAGGTGTGAAAAGAAAGATTGAGCCACCTGAGGAGAAAAAAACTCAGCACACTGGTAATAAGCGCTTGCCCAATGCCAGTGATGACTGCGATTTTGCCAATTTTTTTGATATGATTGAAATTGAGACTGAGGCCCACGACAAAGAGGAGCAGCACAATCCCAAATTCAGAAAATATATGATAATGTTCATCACCTTTTTGGATGAAATTGAGCAGGATTGGACCAGCGAGAATTCCTGAGAGAATATAGGCAATGAGGAGTGGCTGGCGAAGGAAGCGAACAACAAAAGCGATAATAGCCGTAACGCCAAGAATCACACTGATTTGCAAAAAAATATTTTCGATCATAAAAATCTAAACATAAAAATTTACTTGAGTAAAATACTCGCGAGGCCGAGAAAGACAAAAAATCCAATCACATCTGTGGCTGTGGTAATAAAAATAGTGGCAGAAGTGGCAGGATCTTTGCCAAGTTTTTTCATGAGAAGTGGAATGAAGGCACCAAAAAATCCAGCGACAATAAGATTGCTGACCATGGCAACACCAGTAACGAGACCGAGGAGGGGACTATGATTCCAGACGATAGCAATAAAAGCAACAATGAGACCATTGATCGCACCATTGATACTTCCTGCGCCAATTTCACTCAGCAGTGCCCTTCCGCTATTTTTGAGATCAATCTCCCCGAGAGCCAGACCTCGTACGGTCACTGCCAGAGTCTGTGTTGCTGCATTTCCTCCCATACCTGCCACAATTGGCATGTAGGCCGCGAGGATTACAAACTGCGAGAGCGTCTCGGAAAAAAGACTGACCACATAGGCTGCGAGGTAGGCTGTTGCGAGGTTGATGATCAGCCATTTGTAGCGATGTCGAACTTTGGAAAAAACAGAATCAAAAATGTCTTCTTCGTCATGGACACCGGCAAAATCATAGAGGCCCGAAGATGGTTCTTTTTGGAGGAGTCGAATAATATCATCAGAATAAATAATTCCCAGAATACTTTCATCGTCATCAATCACAGCGACTTTGCTGTGGGGATGGTTTTTGAGTGTTTCTACGACTTTTTCGGTTTTTTCTGCATGATGAATCGTAGGGAGTGGTACTATGGCATGTTCAATACGCTTGGATTTGATCGCACTATTCAAGATAAGGGTGTGGTGTGGTATTTCTCCGAGGAAAAGTCCATCTTCGACCACCAGTACATGCGGGACTTTGCCGGTTTTTTTTTCATGATCGGTCATTCGTGCTTTGAGCGTTTCAAACGAAGCATTTTTTTGTATTTCAATATAATTGAGGTCCATGATACTCCCGGCCGTATTGGGTGCAAAGTGAAACAAAAAATCAACCTTTTCTTGGAGGTCAGTATGAAGTTCTGAAATAATTTGTTCGTGTCGGTTTTTGTCTTTGAGACGGTGAAGAAGTTGAGCTCCTTGGCTTGGGTCAAGAAAATTTATCATTTTTATGATTTCTTGATCAGAAAGTTGTTCGAGAATGATAGTTTGGATTCGCTTTGGAGCCTCCAAAAGACAGAATCCCTGTTTACTTTTGGCAAGGGACCGAAAAGATTCAAGCGTAAGATTTTTTGGAGAAGACATAGGACAGGCATTGGCCATTATTATACTATAAAAGAGGGTTAGAAACAATTTTTATTCTATGTTACACTAAGAGTCTGTAAAAGAATCGCTATGGAACTTACTGCTCCCATCTCAAAACTTCATCGTGTTGGCAAGGCGCTCGAAACGCGTCTTCGGATTTTGGGAATCAACACTCTCGAGGATCTTTTGTTTTATTATCCTTTTCGCTACGAGGACTATAGTCAAGTGGTGGATATTAAAAAATTGCAAGAAGGCACGCATGTCACTGTCAAAGGAAAGATCGAGCAGATTGCCACCAAACGCAGCCATCGCAGGAATATGCTTATTACCGAGGCTGTGGTCTATGACGATACGAGTCGCATGCATGTGGTCTGGTTCAATCAGCCTTTTATTGGCAAGGCGCTCAAATCTGGGGAGACTGTTTACCTCTCTGGTCTGGTAAAACAAGATATGCTCGGGGTGACGATGCCGTCGCCGAGCTATGAGAAAGTTTCTGAGCATACGGCTCATACGGCGCGAATCATCCCAATATATTCTGTGACAGCGGGAATTACGCAAAAGCAGATGCGTTTTTTGCTCACGCAGGTTTTGCCATTGGCTCAGAAGATTGAAGACTGGGTCCCTGGGGATATTTTGGAGCAGGCAGGGTTTGAACCCCTCAGTCGCTCTCTGCAGGCTATTCATTTTCCAGCTTCTACCGAGGATCAAAAAAAAGCCGAAAAGCGACTCAAATTTGATGAGATTTTTCTTTTGCAACTCCGCTCAGAAATGGTACGGCAACAGCTGCGGGTATTCAAGGCGCCGAGTCTCACCTTTCAAGAAGATTCTATCAAAGATTTTGTAAAAAAATTGCCCTTTGATTTGACCAAAGATCAAAAGATCGCTGCCTGGGAGATTTTGCAGGATTTAGCCAAAGATGCTCCCATGAATCGACTGCTCGAAGGGGACGTAGGATCGGGCAAAACCGTGGTGGCGGCCCTCTCCATGTACAATGCGGTTTTGAATGGTTCTCAGGCTGTGATCATGGCACCGACTGAAATTTTGGTCAGCCAGCATTATGAAACGCTTACAGAGATTTTTGCTCCCTATGATGTAAAAGTCGGGCTTTTGACCCGTTCGCAATTTCAAATTTTGAACCATAACTTTGGAAAAAAATCCAAGGCCGCTCAAAAAGCAGAAACGATTGAAAAAATAAAAGATGGAACTGTTCAAGTGGTGATTGGAACGCATGCACTGCTGACCGAAAACGTAAAATTCAAAAAACTTGGACTGGTGGTCGTCGATGAGCAGCATCGATTTGGTGTGGAGCAGCGCAAAACCATGCGGGATAAATCTGGGCAAAAAAATAAAACGCCACATTTTCTCAGTATGACCGCCACACCGATTCCACGTTCCTTTGCTCTCACGCTCTATGGGGACTTGGATTTGTCGATTATCAAAACCAAGCCTACGGGACGAAAACCCATACAGACACGCTTTGTCGAAACAAAAAATAGACAAAAGGCCTATGAATTTATTCGTTCGCAGGTCAAAAGTGGCCGGCAAGTCTTTGTGATTTGTCCACTGATTGATGAAACAAATAGTGATGAAAAACCTCAGGTCTCAACGGATGAAAAAAAAACCGTGCTCAAAGAATACAAAAAATTGTCAGAGGAAATTTTTCCAGATTTGAAAGTCTCGTATATTCATGGCAAACTCAAATCTGGTGAAAAACAACAGATCATGCAAGATTTTGGCAGTGGAAAGATAGATATTTTGGTGTCTACTTCGGTGGTGGAGGTTGGTGTCAATATCCCAAATGCCTCTGTGATGATGATTGAAGACGCTGAAAAGTTTGGCCTCGCACAGCTGCATCAGTTTCGTGGACGAGTGGGTCGCAGTAGTTATCAGTCGTATTGTTTTCTTTTTAGTGATAGCAGTTCTCAGCTCGCACAGAGTCGATTGCAATTTTTTGAAAAAACCCTCGATGGATTTGCTCTGGCCGAATTTGATCTCGAGACCCGTGGCCCAGGAGAAGTCTATGGTACCAGTCAGAGCGGTATGATGAATCTGAGACTTGCCAGTCTTCGTGATACTGATATAATACGTCAGGCGCGCGAATTGGCGCGGGGGATTGAATTCAAAAAATATCCATCCATAATTCAAAAGATGAAGGAGTGGGATAGCAAAGTTCATTTGGAATAATAACTTGAAATATATGGAAATACGGAGATCTGAAATGGGAGGGGAAGGAAACAGAGAAAAAGAAAAAAGACAAGTGGTTCGTGGTTTTATTGTACAGTCCAAATCTGTGGAAAGAATAAAGGGTGAATTAGCAGGTATAACCGATTATCGGCATCTTTTTTTGACCAAGACACTTTGGGCTGAAAAAAATGCTCAAAGTGAACAGAGTGCAGGTCAGCTTACTCCTATTGGTGGAAAAGTTGATAAAGGTGAACAAGTTCATAAAGCAATGGTTCGAGAAATGTTGGAAGAGACACATTTGCGGCCTGTACAGGTTGAACCATTGGATCATATGCTCTCTTATGCATTGCAAAATCGTGGTAAAAATGTTTCGGTAGAACAAAAATTATTTGTTATTGATATTTTACCATCTGATCGTGCATATCCTCTCGATCCAGAAGAAGACAAACTCGAAGTTTTTCATGGGCTGGATTTGAGAGAACTGGGGGAATTATTTGGAAAAGGTGAAATACTGATAAATAAAAAAAAGTTGTCTCTGCTTGGCAATCTTCGTCTTTCTGGGTATGGTGCTGATGATACTTCTATTGTCATTGGTGATGAAAATAAAGATGTACCTATTGAAATTTTTCAGGAACTCTCAGAAAAACTTTTTGCTAAAGAAATAAAAAAACGACGCCAGGTAATAAAATATTTGTTTCAATCATTGGCATTTCAGGAACATGAGATCAAAGAGTGGAATACAAAATTTGATCAAGCCAAAAATTTTTTTGAACACCAAAATATTTGGAAAGAATTAATGTCAAGTCTATTTGAATATCCCGAATTTCAAAAGCATTTTTTTGCAGCGATGGATTTTGCCAATTTTGAAGAAGAAACAAAACAAGACCTTCCTCATGAAAGTCAGGTAGAAGCAATTATTCGTTTCACCTATACACTTCTCAATACTCGCTATGATTTTGATGCGTATCTTGAAATCGCAGAGCAAAACCCAAAACTTCAAGACTTTGTCACAAAAATAAAAACTTTTATTGATACACTCACCAATGAAACAAAAGAAACAGGGACACTCCAAAATCGATTCGCAAAAAAGTTGGAGAGTCTGAGTGGTCTCGATGACGAATTAGTTTCACATGCTTTTTGTCAGGCATTTGGTATATCAGAAAGTTCTGTGCCACAAAAATTGGATCGTATTAGTAAATTTTTTGTGAATTTGGTTGGCGAAGGTATCAATCCTCATGTAGGCAAGATGTATCAAAAAAGTTTGGTCACTGAGATTACGGATATTGCAAATAGCCAGCTGGGTAATCTGCTCAAGTATGCTTTTGCTCTTCGTGATCCTCAGTGGGGAATGAGAGTTGGAGAGCGTGGTGATGCAGGGTCTCTTTTGATGAAAAAGCGTATTGTCTTTGAAGCCAGAAGAAAAGTAGCACTCATGACTGTATTTGCAAAAATAGATGAGTGGTATGCTGATCTTATTTCGAAGGGCAATCAAGAGATTGAAAAACTTACCGAAGATATGTGGTCATTTCCTCAGGTAGATGCAGGCTTATTTTTTATCTCAGAAAATGGAGAACTAAAAAACGTCGTAGTGAATCCAGATGATTTTGATGCTCTATCAAATGTACTTTCTCGTCAAGAAACCAAATTTCGAAAATTTTATTCAACACCTGAGTCAACATCTTTTTTGATTGGAAATGAAGTTCGTACCAAACAACTTGATTCGGTCTATCGGAAAATCATTGTTCGTGGTACAGGAAATCCTGATGAAATCAAAGATCTTTATGGAAGAGCCATAACTATTGTCGAAGACAAAACAGATCCCGCATCATCTAAATATGTTCGGACAAGAGACACAAGAAATATAATGATAGAAGGGCAGGTGAAAGAAGTTACAGATATGGCACCGATTTTGGATATTCTGGAACGGTATGCAAATAAACCTGGTGTGAGAATCCTTGAATACAAACCAACACCTGCACCTGGGGAAGGTATGAAGAGTAAAGGAGTAGGTGGTGGTGGCTCTGTTCGTCTTGCCAAATTTTATATTGAACACACCGATGGCAAAGGTGTTGTTCGACACGAGGAAGTACAAATATTTTCTCCAAGTGAAGATGGAAGATCTGCTTTTTATTGGTCAGAAAACAAAAAAGAAGATGACAAAAGATACTTTCTTGATCGTATGCTTGATACCAGAGGCCTTCGTTCATTTATTGAACTGATGTTTCCCACCTCTATATATGGTGGACCAATTCATGCGATGGTGGGTGATCAGCAGAAGAAAAAAAAGGGGAATGGATCAAAGTCACAAAAATAAATCTTTATTTTATTTTGAATTATGCAAATCATACCACTTGGTCTCACCTACGAAGATGTTCTTCTCGTGCCAAAAAAAACTCCATTGCATTCAAGATCGCAGGCAAATATCCGAAGCTATTTTACCAAAAATATTGCTTTGAATACTCCATTTGTCAGTGCCAATATGGCAACCGTGACAGAGCACAAGATGGCGATAGCTCTCGCGCGTGAAGGTGGGCTTGGCATTATTCATCAGTTTGGCACACTCGAAGAAGAAGTGTGGGAAGTCAAGCAGGTGAAAAAAAGTACTAGCAATATTATTGATCATCCAATTTCTATCAGCCCTCGCGCAACTCTGCAAGAAGCCAAAGATCTCATGCACCGCGAAAACGTGACGAGTCTGCTTGTGATGAACGGCGAAGAACTGGTGGGAATTTTTACCCATCGAGATTATTTGTTTGAAACAGATTTGAATAAGGCAGTGCGAGAGATGATGACTCCAAAAGAAAAACTTGTGACAGCAGAATATGGCATCACTCTTGAGGAGGCCAAGAAAATTTTGCACCAATCGCGAATAGAAAAATTGCCTCTGCTGCAAAATGGACAGGTACGAGGACTCATCACGACTCAAGATATTTGCAAACTCGAACACTGGCCAGAGGCATCTCGGGATAAAAAGGGGAGACTCATGGTTGGAGCGGCTGTGGGAGTCAAGGGTACGATTGAACGAGCAGAGGCGCTCATCGCTGCGGGAGTCGATGTACTGGTACTCGATGTTGCACATGCGCATTCAGATGGGGTGATACAGTGTCTACGTGAGCTCAAAGCCAATTTTTCCGTTGATGTGATGGTCGGAAATATTGCGACCGCCGAGGCTGCGCAGGATCTGATTGAAGCTGGAGCCGATGGACTCAAAGTTGGTATTGGTCCGTCTCCTGTCTGCACTACCCGTGTGATGTCTGGAGCCGGTGTACCGCAGCTCACGGCTGTGATGAATGTCGTAAAAGTGGCCAGGAACTATGGGGTCCCTGTAACGGCTGATGGTGGAATGAAATATCCAGGCGACGTGGCCAAAGCCATTGCTGCTGGAGCCAGTAGCATTTATTCTGGGTCATTTTTTGCTGGGACAGACGAAGCGCCAGGTATGATTATTATGAAAGACGGCAAACGCTACAAAAAATATGCTGGTAGTGCGTCCTACGATAGCAATCATATCCGCAAAGAACATGAACTGGGCAAACATCTCAAAGAGAAGATAGATATTTTTGTCGAAGGGATTGCTACGCTGGTGGATTATAAAGGGGCAGTGGAAGATGTGGTCAAGGGACTCCGCAAGGGATTGCAGAGTGCTATCAGCTATTGTGGCGCTACCAATATACGAGAAATGCAAGACAATGCCGAGTTTATTCAGATCACGAGTAGTGGTTGGCAGGAGAGTCTTGGCAGAGGAAATAAAGTGTCGGAATAAAAAAACCACCTCATCAGCGGATCCTCCTTGGACTCCTTGCTACATCCCTTTTTCTTCCAATATTTGAAAGAAATAGGGATGGGCTGATGTGGTGG
>CAYTKU010000006.1:0-17323 GCA_964438795.1 uncultured Gammaproteobacteria bacterium | reverse complement strand
ACGAGTCAATATATTTTATTCTTCAGAGTCAGAACCGGTATCTTCTTCGAGGAGTGTAATACTCGCTACTTTGTCGTTTTGCTCTTTGAAGCGCATGACACGGACTCCCTGGGTTGCACGTCCGAGGGTTGGAATTGTTTTGAGTGGTGTTCGTACCACTTGGCCTTTCATAGAGATGAGCATGATATCTTGTGATTCAGTATTGTTGATCACGCGTGCTTCAATGATTGGACCTGTTTTTTCAGTGACTTCCATGGTTTTGATACCACTGCCGCCACGACCCTGGACTTTGTATTCATCAATTTCTGTTTTTTTGCCAAGACCATTTTCAGAGACCACAAGCAGTTCAAACATTTTTTTCTTGACGAGATCTGGCGAGATGACATCCATTCCGACAACAATATCATCACTTTTGAGCTTCATACCACGGACTCCTCCGGCTGTGCGGCCCATAGCACGGATATCTTTTTCACGGAAACGAATACCTTGTCCGTGAGCGGTGATAATCATAATATCATCATTGCCAGTTGAAGGACGTACCCATTCAAGCATGTCATCGCTTTTGAGTTTGAGTGCAATAATTCCACTGCGACGAACATTGGCAAAATCTCCAAGAGCTGATTTTTTGATCGTTCCTTTGGAAGTCACCATGACCAAAAATTTGTATGAACTAATATCTTCGTTTGAAATAAACGCAGTGACTTTTTCATTTGGTGCGAGCTGAAGAAAATTTACGAGTGCTTGACCCTTGGAAGTACGAGAACCCTGAGGTACATCATAGGCCATGAGTTGAAACACACGTCCACGGTTGGTAAAAAACAAAAGATTGTCATGAGTATTGGTAGTCATCATCTGTGCTACCACATCTTCTTCTTTTGTTGTCAGACCCATGACGCCCTTTCCTCCACGGTGTTGTGTTTTGAAAGTATCTGGAGGCAAGCGTTTGATGTATCCATCGGCTGTGGTCATGATAATAGTCGGCTCATTTGGGATGAGATCTTCCATACTAAATTCTTTGATACCATGAGCCATGATTTGTGTTCGTCGCTCATCACCAAAGCGTGTGCGGATTTCATCCATTTCTTCTTTGACAATGCCAAGGATTTTTTTGACACTTGAAAGAATAGATTCGAGTTCTTTGATCAGTGCCAATTTTTCTTTGAGTTCATTTTCTACTTTTTGGCGTTCCAGATTGGCAAGATTTTGCAAACGCATTTCCAAAATAGCAGTTGCCTGTGCGTCAGAAAATTTGAATTTGGCAATCAAATTTGTTTTTGCAGCATCTTTGTCTTTGGATTTTCGAATCGTCTCGATGACTTCATCAATGTGATCAAGAGCTTTTTTGAGACCTTCCAAAATATGTGCACGTTCTTTGGCGCGCTCAAGGTCAAAGGCAGTGCGGCGACGAATAACTTCTTGACGATGTTTGATATGTTCTTCGAGGACGGTTTTGAGATTCAAAACGCGTGGTTGAATGCCATCAATAAGCGCCAGCATGTTGACGTGAAAAGTCGTTTGAAGTTCCGTGAGCTGGAACAGACGATTGAGAACTTTTTTTGGATACGCATCTTTTTTGAGATCAATCACAATGCGTACACCATCTTTGTTGGATTCATCACGCAGGTCTTTGATACCTTCAAGCTTTTTTTCTTGCACCAGAGTTGCAATTTTTTCAATCAGGGTTGCTTTGTTTACTTGATAGGGGACTTCATTGACAATAATTTGGAACATGCCTGTTTTTGTTTCAAAAATTTCAGTTTTGGCTCGCATCACAATACCACCTCGTCCTGTTGCATAGGCTACTGCAATGTCTTTTTTGTTATAAATAATTCCACCGGTTGGAAAATCGGGCCCTTTGACAATTTCACAGAGCTCTTCAATCGATATTTCTGGATTTTCAATCACGGCAGTGATACCACTACAAAGTTCCGTGAGATTGTGTGGTGGAATATTGGTGGCCATACCAACAGCAATACCCATGGTACCATTGAGCAGAAGATTTGGGAGTTTACTTGGGAGGACGCGTGGTTCTTTGGTCGATCCATCATAGTTTGGTCCAAAGTCAACGGTATTTTTTTCAATATCGAGTAACATTTCTTCGGCAATAGCATGAAGCTTGGCCTCAGTATAACGCATGGCTGCAGCTGAGTCTCCATCCATCGAACCAAAGTTTCCTTGTCCAAAAACAAGGGGATAGCGCATAGAAAAATCCTGTGCCAAACGAACCAAAGAATCATAAATAGCCGAGTCTCCGTGTGGATGGTATTTTGCCATCACTTCTCCCACCACATTGGCCGATTTGCGGAATTTTGCACTATGGCGAAGACCAATTTTCCACATGGCATAGAGCACGCGGCGATGAACAGGCTTCAACCCATCTCGAACATCTGGAAGTGCACGAGAGACAATCACACTCATCGCATAATCAAGATATGATTTTTTCATTTCATCAACGATTTGTACTGGAGCTACCTTTCCAACCGGATCAGTCGGAAGAGAGAGTTTTGCTGTCATGTTTTTTTCTTTTGGCATAAAATTTTGGTAAACAGGTTCAATATTAAGTGCTTGATGGTGTCGTTGTTGGTATTGTATTCATTGTAGACGTTGATATTAGTTCAAGTGGTGTTGTCGTACTGCTCAGTGGTGTGCTCGTAGAAGAAGAAGCCGAGAGCAGTCCTGCCAAAACCGCGGCCTTGAGCGCCTCAGGAGTCGGAGCCTTTGTTTCCGTAGTAGATGAAAATGTTGGCCGTGCTTCTGATACGAGTCCTACGGTGTTATCAAAATTTTGTTTGATTTTATCAATGAGTTGTTCTTCGTTTGAAAGAGTGTGTTTGGTATCAAAAAAGAACGTTCGCACATTTACTACCCACAGAGCCACAAGTGCTAAGACAACAACCCCAACTCCAATAAAAACTGTGAGGCGTTTTTTTTGATGTTCGAGGCGTTTTTCATTTGAAAGCATATATTTGTGAGGAGATTTTGTATTTTTTTGGTCACTTGGCTCAGGTTCATTTTTTTCAAAAGAAACATGTTCGATAATGAGGCCTGGAATAGAATTGGCCGCATCTCGAATTTCTTTTCTTTTTTTAGAACTGACTGGTTTTTTTTTGACAGGCATATATTTTTCGTATCGAGGTGTGTTGCTTATTCTTTTTCAAGTACAACAATTTGTGTATCTTCGGTAGCAAGATCTTTTTTCTTGAGGATCACTTTTTTTTCTGGTTTGGTAGTGGCTGCACCAATCTCTTTGAGAAATTTTTCAACAGGAATAGCATTTGGATCATTTTCACTTTGAAATCCAAGAGGAATGACTACGCGTGGTTCAATAAGATTGATAACTTTGATTGCCGTTTCTGGGTCATAGCCTTCTCCACCACCAACAGCAATACAAAGTATATCTACATTTCCAAGGTTTTCAAGTGCATCGTTTGATGGAATTTTGTTGTTGAGTCCGAGGTGGGCAACACTCATGCTTTCACTATCAATGCGAACAATCATTTTTTGTTCTTGCTCGGTAGGAACGGCTGTGAGAAGTACGCCTTTGATTTCACATTCTCCTCCATGGGAAAGTGTATATGGATCTCCAGAGAGAGTAATAGATTCATCTTCTCCGCGGGTAAAAAGTGCAATATGTGCATTGAGACTTCGTGGAGATGCTCCAGAAACTGATTTGTAGGGGTCAATAAGTACGGTAATATCATCGTTTTGGGGTTTGGTTTGGATCTTGATGCCAGTACTGCCGAGCCAAGAAATATGCATATTTTAGGAAAATAAAGAAAAATTAAGACAATAAGGTGACTTTTCGACCACTAGTATACCGCAAACAAAGAAGGCTGACAAGTTTTTTCGTCTCAAAGAGGGAGGAGAAAAGGGCTTGATATAATCATCAAAAAAAGCTCTATAGAGAGAAAAAATGACCCTTGCAAAAAATTGTTGTTTGTGATATACTCATTCCACTTTTAAATTAATCCTGAATTATTCAGGAACTCGGCCTTCAATAAGCGCTGGGTTAAGCTTTTTTTTATGAAAGCCGAAGAAAATAATTTTGGTGAGCTTTTGAAACAATATTTTCAAAAACTTCCAAAGGTAAGTGAAACTGTTACTGGGAAAGTCATTTCTCTTGATAATGGTGCAATTCGTATTGATATTAATGGTGTGATCACTGGTGTGATCCGTGGTAAAGAACTTTTTACTGAATCCGCTGAATTTGCCAATATTAAAATTGGTGAAGAAGTTCAAGCAACTGTCCTCGAAGCAGAAAACGAAAATGGTGAAATGGAATTGTCATTCCGCACAGCTGGACACCAGAGAGTGTGGGACAAAATGGCAGAGTACATGAAAACCGGTATTACACTCAAAGCAAAAGTACTTCAAGCCAACAAAGGTGGTCTTATGATGCAGGTAGATGCTCTTGGAGCTTTTATGCCTGTTTCGCAGCTCAGTCCTGATCACTACCCTCGTGTTCCTGGTGGAGACAAAACTCGCATTTTGGAACATCTTCAACGCCTGATTGGCATTGATATGCAGGTAAAAGTGATCGATGTTGACCAAAAAGAAGAAAAATTGATTGTATCAGAAAAAGCTGTATGGGAAGATGAGCAGAAAGCTGTTCTTGACTCATACAAAATTGGTGACTCTGTTGAAGGAGAAATCAGTGCACTTACTTCTTTTGGAGCTTTTCTCAAATTTGGAGAAGGTCTCGAAGGTTTGATCCATATTTCAGAAATTGCTTGGCAACGAATTGACCATCCAAAGGATGTTCTCAAAGTCGGTGACCGTGTCAAAGCACAGATTATTGACCTCAACAAATCGAAAATTTATCTCTCTATCAAACGATTGGTAGACGATCCTTGGAAGAGTGTAAAAGACAAATACACGATTGGTCAAGTGGTCGAGGGTGTTGTGCACAAAATTGAAGCCTTTGGTCTTATGGTCAAACTTGACGATCAGATCCATGGCTTGGCACATCTCTCTGAGATTTCTGATGCCCCAATTGCTGATCTCAAAGATCTGCGTGAAAAATTTGTTCTCGGAGAGAAGTATCGATTTGAAATCGTTTCTATCGAACCAGCTGAGCACCGTCTTGGTCTCAAACTCGAAGGAGTAAAAGGAAAACCTCGTAGTAAAAAAGATGATAAAAAAGGAAAACCAGAGGGTGAAGAAGATTCACAACCTGAAGCCTAAAACTATCTGTGATAAAAATCCCCCGAGCATTGCTTGAGGGATTTTTTTTTGGTTGACAAAACCTTCAAATTTTGAGATACTTTTTTAACATAAAGTTGAATATTTTACTTACTTTGAGCATTATTTTATGAATTCACTGGTACGAAATTTTATACTTATCATTTTGTCTCTTCTTTTGATCGCTGGGATCATGAGTAGTTTTGTAAATACTGCAGCCAAGCCACAAGAAGTCGGCGTGAACACTTTGATAGAAAGTCTTGAAAAAGGGGAAATAAAGAGAATCGAAGTCCTTGGTGATACGGTTCTTGGCTATGGAGCAGACGAAAATGCAAAAGTACTTCAGGTCAAAAAAGAAGTTGGTCAGTCTTTTTCTGAACTCATGAAAGATTATGGAGTAAGTCAAGAAAAACTCAAGCAGGTGAATGTGGAAATCAAAGAACCAACCGGTTGGCGTCTGTGGCTCGGTCAAATTTTGCCCTATCTCTTTCCTGTCCTTATTATCGTGGGAATTTTGTTTTTCATGACTCGTCAGGTCCAGGGTGCGAACAATCGTGCTATGGGTTTTGGTCAGAGTTCTGCTAAACAAGCCAAACCAGATGATGAAAACAAAAAAACCTTCAAAGATGTCGCTGGTGCCAAAGAAGCAAAAGCTGAGCTTGAAGAAATCGTAGACTTTTTGAAAAATCCAAAGAAATTTTCAGACATGGGAGCAAAAATTCCAAAAGGAGTCTTACTTATGGGTTCTCCTGGAACTGGAAAAACACTCCTTGCAAAAGCAGTTGCGGGAGAAGCAAATGTGCCATTTTTTCACATCAGTGGTTCTGAATTTGTAGAAATGTTTGTGGGAGTTGGTGCTTCTCGTGTGCGTGATCTTTTTCAAAAAGCCAAAAAAGCAGCTCCAGCTATTATCTTTATTGATGAAATTGATGCTGTTGGGCGAAAACGTGGTGCAGGGCTTGGTGGATCTCATGATGAGCGTGAACAGACACTCAATCAGATTCTGGTAGAAATGGATGGATTTGATCCACATATTGGGGTGATTGTGATGGCTGCAACCAATAGACCAGATGTGCTCGACAAAGCACTGCTTCGTCCGGGTCGTTTTGACAGACGAGTAGTGATTGATATGCCAGATATCAATGATCGTGAAGAAATTCTCAAAGTTCATGCTACTGGAAAACCGCTTTCAAGTGATGTGAATCTTCGTACTTTGGCAGAACGTACTCCTGGATTTTCTGGGGCTGATCTTGGAAATCTCTTGAACGAAGCTGCTATTATGGCAGTTCGAAAGGGTAAAAAAGAAATCACTGAGCTCGATGTTCGTGAAAGCATTGATAAGGTTCTGCTTGGACCAGAAAAACGCTCTCGTGTTATGAGTGATCATGACCGTGAAATGACTGCGTATCATGAAGCAGGTCACGCTGTGGTTGGTCATTTTTCAAAATTTTGTGATCCTGTGCGCAAGGTTTCTATTATTGGTCGTGGGATGGCGGGTGGATATACACTTTCTATGCCAGAGACTGACAAGAGTTATCAGACAATTGCACATTTCAAAGATGATATGGCTATGATGATGGGTGGGTATGTTGCTGAGCGTATGATCTATGGTGATGAAAGTCTTTCAACTGGTCCATCGAGTGATCTCAAAAAAGCAACACAGTTGGCACTTGCTATGGTAACTCGTTATGGTATGAGTGATAAGCTTGGACCACGAGTATTTGCTGACAATGAAGAAATGATTTTCTTGGCACAAGAAATTCATGACAAAAAAAATTATAGTGAAAAAACAGCTATCATAATTGATGAAGAAGTAAATCGTATTTTGGAAGAAGCCAAAAATCAGGCGAAAAAGATTTTGAGTGAACATCGTCCCGCTGCTGATCGACTTGTCAAAGCGCTTATGGAAAAAGAAACCATTGAACAAGAAGAATTCAAAACTCTTATGGGGGCAGATGTAAAAAAAGAATCAGTAAGAAATCCGCAAGGAATGGATATAAAAGATTAAAAAAAACAGTCGCTTCATGCGACTGTTTTTTTGTTAAGAAGAATATATTTTTATTGGTTGAATCTGGCAATCTCTATATCGATCAAACTTTTGAATTCTTCAAGTGATCGGGGAGCGATTTTTTTTCCATTGAGAAAAAATGTTGGGGTTCCCGTAATACCTGAGCTTACTGCTCCACTCATATCAGTATTAATTTTTTCTTGTATATCATCTGCTTTGAGATCAGAAGTAAATTTGGATTCATCGAGTCCAAGTTCTTTGGCATATTCGACAAAGAGGTCAAGTGGTTTTTCTGCTTTCGACCAGATGTTTTGTCTTTCAAATAATAGGTCATGCATTTCCCAAAATTTTCCTTGTTTGTTTGCTGCTTCTGAAGCCTCTGCTGCTGGGAGGGCAAATCTATGTATCTGTACAAGAGGGTAGTGTCGATAAACAAAAAGAAGATCTTCTGGGTAGGTTTCAAGTATTTGCTTCACGATTGGTTCGTATTGAGCACAGGCAGGGCACTGAAAGTCACTATATTCTATTAATGTTGTCTTTGCGTCAATATTTCCTTTTATTCGATCGACGGCTTCATTGACAGGAACGGTCAAGAGTGGTTCTTTGGCTGTTTGGCCACCGAGATAGACCAATCCAACAAATAATGCGATGATTCCCCCAATAACCGCCCCCCAGGTCACAATTTGCTTTGTGTCGTAACTTTGCATACAAATATATTCTAAGATTTAGGTTTTTATTGTACTTGAAAAAATATCCTTTGTGAAGGGCTTTTCCTTTGAAGTTTTTACAGTTTTTCGAGTATAGCAAGTCCCTCAATATGAGGTGTTCGTGGAAAAAAGTTGTACAGTTTGAGGAAAACAAGAGAATATCCTTGGCCAAGAAGTCTGAGGTCTCGTGCGTGAGTGGCTATATCACAGGACATATAGATAATGCGTGGTGGTTTTTTTTGTAAAATTGTTTTTATGACATCTTCGTGAAGTCCTGCACGAGGTGGATCAAGAAGAATTGTCGATGTGGCATCAATATAATCGGTGAGTTTTTCTGCGGGTGCACATTCTGCCGTTGCTTTTCGATTATTGAGGGAAATATTTTCACGAGCATATTCAATCGCTTCACTATTATTGTCTACGAGAATGGTATTTGGTCGATTGAGTGAGATCGGAAGACCAATGGCACCAACACCACAGTAGTAATCAACGAGAGGGGATTTTGGATCAACAAATGCGGCAATATCTTGGAGTGCTCGTTCAAATACTGGTTGATTTATCTGAAAAAAACTAAAAATTCCAGATTTGAGTTTGGTTTCAAGTATTTCAGATACCAAAAAATTTTGTCCAATCGTATAGAGGAGTGCTGTTGGGACTGAAGCAGGACTTTTGTGTGTGGAATAATAAAGCTGAAAGCCAATGAGTTGGTGAGAGAGCGTTGGGTGATGATCAAAAAGGAGTCTATCTTTGATAAACAGGGCTGCGATGACTTCTCCTTTGCGATTTACACGAACAATGAGTGACTTTAGGCTTCTGATTGGGATTTTGACTTGGTTTATCCAATCCAAAATTTCTTGTGCAACTGTATTTATTTCTTCTCTTGCAAGTGCTGACTCATTTACTGCAATTTTTGTTTTTTTGCCTCGTTCAAAAAACGCAAGACTCATTTTTTCACCGTCTTCTACAAAAGAAAATTCCATTTTGTTGCGGTAACCGTACTCAATGTTGTCAGTAAAAATTTCAAGAGAATTGACATCGAGAATAAGATCTCCAATTTTGCTATATTGCTCAGCTGCAATCGCCCTTTTCCAATAATTTTCTGATTCAAAGTTGAAAATTTGCCAAGGTGACGTTGACAAAAAGCTGTCCTCTTTTGGATTGATTCGATCTTTTGATGCTGTAATGATTTGGGTTGCTACTGCTTCGAGATGCGTTTTTTTGTTACTCAAAATTTCAACTTCAACAGTTTCTCCTGGTAATGCATTCCAGACAAAAGCAGTTTTTCCCTCGGAGGTATGACCAAGTCCTTGACCACCATGCACTAACTTTTCAATGTATATTTCCATAAAATTTTATATTATATGTGCACTCTATCAAAAATCTTATGCACAGTCAAAAAATTTTTTTCTTGTCAGATTCATGTTATAATAAAATAACTTTATTAACTTTTTTATGTATGCGTCACGCTCATCAACCAAAGCATCACTCTTCGGTGCACCACAAAACAAAAACTCATGTCGTAACCAACACACAACTCATGATTGCCGTAGCTGCTGCTTTTTTGGCGGGTGGTTTGGCTTTTGTTTCAAGTCCAAACAGACAGCCGGATGAAAATTCTTGTTCTGTTGTTTCTATGGAGTATGGTGAACGTTGTCGAGGAAGTCGATACAAAGGAACACGATTTGTTTGTAGTGATGGTACTGCAGGTATGTTGTCTGAAGATCTTTGTCGAACCACTTCAAAAATTCAAAGAATGATCGAAGAGGCTTGTGCATCGAGACAGTGCGCTGTTACTCCTGTGGCTCCTGTTGTAGGAGATGAGCCTCGTCAAGAACCTGTGGCAGTCCCGGTGGCACCAGAGCCAGTTGCTCCTCAGGCCATTGGGTGTGAACTTAGTGATGTCCGATTTTTTAATCGCTGTGGACGCAATCAATATCAGGGAGTAGAAGTTACTTGTTCCAATGGAACCGTTGCTTCTCCTGAAGTAAATTGTCAAGGTATTGCAGAGCTTCAAGAATATGCTAACACGTACTGTGGTCAAATTGCGTGCAATCCTCCTGCTCAAAATCAGCAAAATCCAGGAGATACCAACACAAATCCTCGTGTAGATCAGGATAATACCAATAGTGATCCATCAACTCTTCCGGTCGAACCAAACAATCCATTCAATTCTCAAGTTCAAAATGTTCCTGTTGCAGGAGCACCAGTCGTTTCAAGTGTAGAACTGGTGGGTCCACTCTTTTTGGAAAAAAATGATCAAAAAATTACCGTACGAGTAAAAATGCAAAATACAGGGAATGTCAGTATCCCTGCTGATGCAAAATACACACTTTCTTTTCTTGATGAAAATAACGGAACTCTTGTGAGTTATGTATTTAATTTTGAAAATGAGCTTGGTGTTGGTGCTCTCAATTATTTTAGCTCAAATGTTACTCTTCCACTCAATGCTCGGATGGTTCAGGTTATGCTTGATTCGGATATTTCAAATGGAGAAAATCGCAGTCTGCGAAGTCTGATCCCAACATCATTTTTCAATACATCAAACTAATCTATGGATACCCTTCAAACACTCCCTGGACAGCTTTTGGCTTTGAGTGTCATTGGTGTTTTGATTTATTTTGCCACTATAAAAAAACAACATGAGGGTGAAAAAAAATCAGGTATTCCAAAATTTGGAGGAAAAAAATCAATTACTCCAACACTTGATTCATATACCATAGATTTTACAGAGCTTGCTCGGATTGGTCGTATTGATCCGGTCGTAGGTCGTCATGATGAAGTGTTGCGGCTTGCTCAGGTTTTGTCTCGTCGTGGCAAAAATAATGCTCTTCTTATTGGGCCTCCAGGAGTAGGAAAAACTGCTATTGTTGAGGCGTTGGCTCAAAGAATTTTGAATAAAGATGTTCCTGAGGTACTCCAAAATAAACGAGTCTTGTCACTCGATGTCACTGCAATGCTCTCTGGAACAAAATATCGAGGAGAGTTTGAAGAAAGAGCTAAAAAGCTTGTTCAAGAAATGTCAAATTCAAATCGTTCAATTGTTCTTTTTATCGATGAGGTGCATTCGGTTATTCAATCTCAGGGGACAGAAGGGGCTATCAATTTTTCAGATATTCTCAAACCTGCGTTGGCTCGTGGAGACCTTCAGATGATTGGTGCTACTACTATTGCTGAATATGAAAAGTATATTCAGACCGATCCTGCGCTTGAGCGTCGTTTTCAGCTCGTTGTAGTCGATGAGCCTGATGAAGATGCTACTTTGCAAATTTTGCAGGGAGTAAAAGATAAATATCGAGAATATCATAAAGTAGAATTTACTGATGGTGCTCTCGAAGCAGCGGTCAAGCTTTCAAATCAATTGGTACGTACTCGAACACAACCAGACAAGGCAATTGACGCGATTGATGAAGCCGCTTCAATGGTAAAGGTTTCGCATGTTCATGAGTCAATTCCAACTATTTTGTATCAAGCTGCCGTTCAAACTCATCCAGATCTGGCACAAATATGGTACAAAATTCAAGCAATAGATAAGCAAATCGCAACAATTCTTCCAGGTGATGCTTCAAGTCTCTTTCAGGAGCGAGAATCTCTTGAAGAGGAAATGGTAAAAATGGGAATTTTGGTGGTTGATGCGAGTGATGTGGAGTCTGTTGTAAAACAGTGGATACGAAATGATTAAAATAAAAAACATCCTTGATTGAAGGATGTTTTTTTTATGATTTTTTTTAGCGAGTTACTGGAGTACATGAACTTTGGTAGGTACTGTTTGTTATAAAGCTTGGGCAAGCGTTGTTGATATCATTTTTTGGATAACAGATCACTTCGCCTTTGGCATTGTAGAGTGTTGGAAAATCATCATGCACATAGAATGTGGTAACGCCATTTTGTATACATCGGTCGATTCGAGTCTCTTGTCCAGCCGTTGATTGGAGTAGTGAAAGTGGTATCTCTACCCAGGCATTGGTATTTGCTGATTCTGTTGTTCCTGGAGTTGGGGTTTTTGGTGAAGTTATATTGTTTGTTTTTGTTTCAGAATTTTTTGTAGGAGTATTTTTGCCAGGTATGACTGAAATATCTACTACTCGTTCAGTATTTGCTTCTGTTGGTACAATATTGCTTGGTCTGTCACAACTTCCTTGGTGTTGAATGGTTGCTGAAAGAAATTCAGCAACGCAAGCATTGGTATAGGTCTTGTTATCGGTTCCACAGACGGGCTGAGCAATAGGTTCACAGAGTCGAAGTGGAAATTCATCACCGACTACAGGCTGAAACATTTTTGCAATTTGCTCTTCTTCGGTAGGAACAACTTCTTCAGGACATTGGTCCTTCAAAAAAGCAACACTTTCACATTTTTTTGTTTCATCAAAGACGCAGTAGGCAATATTTTTATTGAGCGAGCCTTCGTAGCGAATTTGTATTTCGTATCCTTTTTTTGTACAAAATAAGTAAGCCTCTTGTTGCTCCGTAGTTTCGACAAGAGGATTATCAATGAGATTATTTTGAGGAGTTGTTTCTGTTGGTGTTTTTTTGGATGAGCATCCTGCACCTGCAAGAAGAACAATTGAGAGAAGTACAAAAAAGGATATATTTTTTTTCATATGCGTGTGCACGCAAAAAATAGAATTGAATATAGTATAACAAAACTCTAAAAAAAAAGCGAATTTTTTACAAAAAAACCGGTCGGTCGCCTTAGGCGACCGACCGGTTTTTTGTTTTGATAAAATCTATTTTTCAATACTTACTCCCATTTGACGAGCTGTGCCGGCAATAATTTTCATTGCTGATTCAATATCATTTGCATTGAGATCTGGCATTTTGGTCTCGGCAATCTGGCGAAGTTGGGCTGTAGTAATTTTACCAACTTTATCTTTGAGAGGATTTGCAGCACCTTTTGGAATTTTTGCTGCTTTTTTGATGAGTTCACTCGCTGGTGCGACTTTCATGATAAAGTCGAATGAGCGATCGTCATAGATGTTGATAATCACTGGGACAACATCACCTTTTTTGTCTTGAGTTTTGTCGTTGAATTCTTTACAAAATCCAGCGATGTTTACTCCGTGCTGACCGAGAGCCGGTCCAATTGGAGGTGCTGGGTTTGCTGCTCCACCTACGATTTGGAGTTTTACCTGGGTTACAAGTTTTTTTGCCATAAAAATAATTTAAAGATAGACTGAAACGTTTTTCGTGAGAAGC
The DNA here is from genome assembly GCA_964438795.1 of uncultured Gammaproteobacteria bacterium. GTDB lineage: Bacteria > Patescibacteriota > Patescibacteriia > Magasanikbacterales > UBA922 > CAYTKU01. The sequence goes on along the minus strand of CAYTKU010000006.1, from coordinate 4,234 downwards.
GTTCAGAAAAGAACCACGAAAATATCTCATATCGCCCATCACCTATCACGAAGATATGTATATATATCAGCGATAAGCGATAGGCGATAATTTTTATTGAATATTATACTTTTCTTACTTGGAGTGCGTCGAGTTCCACTGGTGTTTCGCGTCCAAACATATTGACCAAAACTTTGACTTTGCCTCTGGTATCATCCACATTTGAAACTTTTCCTTCAAAGTTTTTGAATGGTCCATCAATAATCTGTACGGTATCATCTGCGGAGAGGTCAATTTTGTGTGTTGGTTCAGATACTCCCATGCGTTTTTGAAGCGCATCAACTTCTTTTTGGTCAATCGGAGTTGGTGTGGTTCCTGATCCGACAAATCCTGTGACGTTTGGAGTGTTGCGTACTACGTACCACGAATCATCTGTCACAAGCATTTCTACGAGTACATATCCCGGAAAAATCTTTTCTTCAACGGTTGTACGTTTTCCATTTTTAATTTTAATTTTTCGCTCTTTTGGAACGAGAACTCCAAAAATTTTGTCAGCCATGTCAAACGAATCAATGCGTTGTTCGAGATTACGTTTTACATTTTCCTCATAACCGCTATAGGTGTGAAGTACATACCAGCGGCGACCAAGGTTGAGGGTTTGTTTTGCCATAGAGTAAAGTGAAGAAAGGCTAAAAAAATGTCCGCCAACTGCCAAAGGCAGTCAAGGACCGAAAAATATTATTTGATAAGAAAAGCTACGAATTTTGAGAGGCCAAAATCGAGTACTCCAAAAAATACCATCATTGCAATACTCATTGCAATGACAAAAATACTATATTGAATGGTTTGTTTTTTTGTTGGCCAGGTTACTTTTTTCATTTCGCCAATAGCGCCTTGAAAATAGTCTTTCGTTCGGGTAAAAAATGACATACGAGGGTAATGCTTGTCCGCCTTCTGCGGGTATTTAAAAAAGGCCTTTGGCCATTTCATCTATAAGTATAGAGTATGGTGATGCTTTTGTCAATGGGAGGGTGTGTATACTATTGACAATAGAGCTAAATTAGGTTAGTTTAGTCTGTTGTATTGTGTTTCTGAGTAAGGATACTTTTCTAAGGTTTTTTACTTGGGGATATAAACAACCAGAAGGAGGAAAGGATGAGCTTGATCGCTGCGACGCTTGTGTCGCTTGTGATTTTCGTCCTGCTCCCCATGGTTGTTCAAATGGGGGGCGGGAAATTGGGGTTCGCCCCCCACCAGGTCGCCCAGGCAGGATTTTTCCTGCAGTGGGCAATAGTTTTTGTTCTTTTTCGCCCCATTTGGCGGGTTATCCCGCAAGTGTGGCGAAAAATTTTTTCTTGGGCATCGAGCTTGGAACTGGTACTTTGGGTCGGAATCACGATCCTGTACCAACTTGCGTTTCTTGGGGAATTGGCTGAATTCCTCGAGAAACAACATCCCTATCTCTCCTGGGGGTGGAGTTCGTTGCTCGAGGGGCATGAGGGGGGCAATCTCCTCATAGGGTTCATCCGAGCCCTTGCCCCTCCAGATGCCAGGTCATTTGGTGACCTGGCAGTGCCTCTGGTACTCCTCAGCCTGTTTGCTGTGGCCATCTTGCCCCTGATGGCCTGGGCTGAGGAGTTGTTTTTCCGCAGGGGGTGCTACCGCCTGTGGAAGATCTTGCCGCTTTCGATCGGCTTTGGGCTGGTACATGTAGCTTCGGGTGTCTCACTTGCTGAGGCAACCGCGCTTTCGATCCCAGGCTTTGGCCTCGGGATCATGTACTATGTCCTTAGCCGCCCGCAGAGGCGGCAAGGGTTTCGTCAGGGCTGGAAAGATGATCCAGCCCTGGTGGCTTGCGCCACCTACCACTTTCTCTACAATCTTGTAGCAGTTTCGTTCCTTTGCTACAAGATTTTTATCTTGCCGATTGTGGCTACAAACGTGTAGCAAGGGGACACAATCGGCAAATCCCAACAATTGAATTTTGAAAAAAACAAAAAAGCCTTCACAAATTGTAAAGGCTTTCTTTTTTTGTATTTTTATTTTAGATATCAAGGTTTTCTACATTTTTGGCATGAGTTTGGATAAACTTTTTGCGAGGGGCAACTTCACTTCCCATGAGAATATCAAAGATTTCATTGGCTTGCTCTGCATCCTCGATAGTTACAACTTTCATCATACGACTCGCTGGGTTCATGGTAGTACTCCACAGCTGGTCTGGATTCATTTCTCCAAGACCTTTGTAGCGTTGAATATTGAGCTTTGGTGCGGCTTTGGTGTCGGTTTCGACTTCTTCATTGCCATCTTCGTCTTCTTTTATTTCTATTTCACTTGAAGAGACTCCTTGGGCCTTGAGGTAGGCATCGAGATCCTCGACCGTATACATCCAGTTGGTTTCCTTGCCTTTTTTGACACTATAGAGCGGTGGCTGAGCAATATAGATGTGTCCTTTGGCAATGAGTTCTGGAAAATAGCGGAAAAAGAGAGTCAACAGGAGGGTGCGAATATGGGATCCGTCCACATCCGCATCAGTCATGATAATGATTTTGTGATAACGAAGTTTGGTAATATCAAACATGTCACCAATGTTGGTACCCATGGCAATGATAAGAGATTTCAATTCGTTGTTGGTCAAAATTTTGTCAATGCGTGCACGCTCTACGTTTAATACTTTTCCACGCAGTGGCAAGATGGCTTGGCGTTCGCGGTCGCGTCCTTGTTTGGCAGATCCACCAGCAGAGTCTCCCTCTACAATATAGAGTTCACTGTCTTCAGCCGAGCGACTTGAGCAGTCGGCAAGTTTTCCTGGCAGTGTAAAGCCTTCGAGAGCTCCTTTGCGCAAGACTGATTCACGAGCGAGGCGTGCTGCGTTGCGAGCTTTGGCCGCCAAAATACATTTGCCGAGGATTCCTTCGGCGTCTTTTGGATGTTCTTCGAGGAAGATCAAAAATGCATCTCCAAATACATTTTCTACTGCTGGTTTTACTTCAGGGTTTCCAAGTTTTCCTTTGGTTTGCCCTTCAAACTGCGGTTCGGGAATTTTTACAGAGATAATACAAGTCAAACCTTCTCGCACGTCTTCACCGGTAAGGTTGACGTCTTTTTCTTTGAGGATGCCTTTGGCACGAGCATAGTTGTTGAGTGTACGAGTGAGAGCGGCACGAAACCCAGCCACATGCATACCACCTTCAGGGTTGGTGATGTTGTTGGCAAAAGGATAGAGTGATTCACTGTAGTCGTCAGTATATTGAAGTGCGAGTTCGACCAGAACTTTATCGACTTGTTTTTCAATATAAAAAATATTGTCGTGTTTGATCTCACGGTTTTTGTTCAAATGTTTGACATAACTGGCAATACCGCCTTCAAAATAAAATTGGTATTGATTTTTTGCAAAAGGAAGAGCGGTTTTGTCAGTTGCTTTTTCTTCGGCAGAGCGTTCATCAGATATATTAATCTTTACGCCCTTATTGAGATAGGCTTGTTGACGAAGGTGGTCAATAATCGTTTTCCAAGAATAATCAATGGTTTCAAAAATTGAATCATCGGCTCGAAAAGAAATTTTGGTTCCACGGTTTTTCGTTTTGCCAATGGTTTTTACCTTTCCCATGGGAATTCCTTTTTGGTATTCCTGCACAGAAATTTCACCGTCACGATGAACTTCGGCTTTGACATGAGTAGAGAGGGCATTGACCACTGAGGCACCAACTCCGTGCAAACCTCCAGATACTTTATATCCAGATTCATCGCCACCAAATTTTCCTCCAGCATGGAGCTTGGTCATGACGATTTCGAGAGCTGAGATTTTGAGTTTTGGGTGAATGTCAACGGGGATACCACGACCATTGTCTTGCACTGAGATCCAGTGATCAGGCAAGAGTGTGAGGGTGATTTCATTACAATGTCCAGCCATGGCTTCGTCGAATGAGTTGTCGACAATTTCCCAGATCATGTGGTGAAGACCGGTGGCGCCTGTAGAACCAATATACATACCAGGACGCTTGCGGACGGCCTCGAGCCCCTCGAGTACGCTGATGCTACTGGCACTATAGTCGGATGATTTTCCCTCGGCTTTTGCTCGGGATAAATTTGTTTTTTCTGGCATATTCAATGGGTCGCAAAATGTCTAAAAGATGTGACTAGTGTAGCATAAGAGAAGGGGAGAGGCAAGGGTGTGGGAATATATAAAATACTGGTATGGCCAATTTATTACATGATTGGATTTTTTGAATTTTTTGCAGTATAATAAACTCAATAT
>CAYTKU010000005.1:17962-21862 GCA_964438795.1 uncultured Gammaproteobacteria bacterium | reverse complement strand
GGTGGTGGCAAATATCCACGACCAGGAGAAATATCTTTGTCCCATCGGGGAGTACTCTTTCTTGATGAGTTTGCAGAATTTCCACGCAGCCTGCTCGAGAGCCTTCGTCAACCACTCGAAGATGGAGTCATTACTATTTCGAGGGCGCAAGGTACGCTAACTTTTCCAGCGCAATGCATGCTCGTAGCAAGCCAAAATCCTTGTCCTTGTGGGTATTATTCTGATCCAGATAAATCATGTACCTGCAGTTCAGGACAGATTCTCAAATACCAAAAAAAAATCAGTGGGCCACTGCTTGATCGCATAGATATTCAAGTCGAAGTACCAAAAGTCCAATTTGAAAAACTCACCACAGAAGAAAACAATGAACCTTCTGCAGATATTCGTTCTCGCGTAGAGGAGGGGCGAGAACGACAAAGACATCGTTTTGCAAGATTTTCTTGTAAAACAAACAGTGAAATGAAAAATTCTGAAATAAAAAAGTTTTGTGTACTCAAAAATGAAGCGCAAGAACTGCTCAAAAATGCAGTAACACAATTTCAATTTTCAGCACGAAGCTTTCACCGTGTACTCAAATTGGCTCGGACCATAGCAGACCTCGATAAAAAGGACTGTATCGAAACAGTCCATGTAGCAGAAGCTCTGCAATATCGAGGGAGTCGTGAATAAAAGAAATTAACGAATATATTGAAGCGGATTGGCACGCTTTCCATTGATCCGAATTTCAAAGTGAAGATGTGGACCTGTCGATCGCCCGGTAGATCCAAGCAATCCAACCACGGTTCCTTGGTCAACAGCATCACCAACAGCAACCATGAGTTGTGAATTGTGTGCATAAAGCGTCGTTACTCCGCCTCCATGATCAACAATAACATAACAACCATATCCACCGTTCCAGCCACACTGCGAAGTTTTTACTGTTCCTGCTTTGACAGCATAATTTGGATAGCCTATTTTTCCATGAATATCTACACCCGTATGGCGAAGACCATAGTATTGGTTGATACGTCGTTCTTTGGTAGGCCAGATATAGCCAGAGCCAGCAGGAGTATCTACTGATGGTGGTGGAGCAGCGACCTTACGAATTGTTTCTGTAATTTTTGAAGGAGCAATCGCCAAAGAAGTCTGAACTGTACTTGCTTTTTGTGCACCAGGAATAAAAATTTGTTCTCCGATAGAAATTGAAGCTCCATTTTGATCAAGCTGGTTAAATGTAATAATTTTTTCTTGGTCAACAGCAAATTCTCGAGCAATTTTACCAATAGTATCTCCACGTTTTATTGTATACATCACACCATCTGCTGGTGGAATTTTAAGAATATCGCCGGGTCGAATATAAGAACGAGCCGTCAAATTGTTGGCCCACAATACCGTAGCTATTTTGAGACCAAATTTAGTAGAAATACTTCCAATTACATCACCAGACTGAACTTCATATTCAATCAGTTTGGCACGATTATTCACAACAGGAGTATCTGACACTTCAAACTGCACTCCTGACAAAATCGAAGGCTTGAGAAGTGCAGATCCGCCACTACTGATACTGGCGACATCTTGAGGTTCATTGTAGGTGTCGGGAACAAACTGAGGATTGGCATTGGCTCCAAGAGCACCGACATTCCAGGCTGAATTTTCATTTTGTGGCAAGACTGCAGACAAAGCACCTGTACTTATAGTCAAATTTTCTGCATCAAAGTCTTGATCTCCAGGACCAACAAGTGCATACAGCAATGTTCCATGAGTGGTTGCCTGTGTATTGTCGACTGAATAGATCTTACTCTGTGGAATAGCAAGAATAAGAACAACTCCAAGAAATATACACTGAAGAAGGAGACGACTCGTAATAACATCAACAAACCGATTATCCTTTGGAAGTTTAAATTTTTGAAGTTTTCGAGAAAGAGAAAAATTTATTTTGAACAAACGAAAACGAATGACTCGATGATACCACTGACCAAAAAACACAAAAATTGGCAAAAAAAATCTACCACATCGAAAAAGGCCTTGTTTTAAAAGAACCAATCCTCGAAGCAAAAAAAGAAGGACTTTGTAGCCGTAATATTTCATAGGCATGGAGTCATTATTATCTCCCAAAAAGGGTAAAAAGTCAATGATTTTTCTTTTATTTTAGCTCTATACAGCAAAATATATATAATTGACAGAGACCAAAAAATGAGGTAGTATGAAAGCTCTTAACTTTTTCCACATATGAAACACGAATTCAAAAAGCTTCCAAAATCTTTGGTAGAATTTACGATCACTGTTCCTGTTGAAGAATATTCACCCTACCTTGAAAAGGCAGCCGTACGCATCTCAAATCGTATTGCTATTTCAGGATTTCGAAAAGGACATGTTCCCTATGATATTATAAAAAAAGAAGTAGGTGAGGTGGCTATCCTTCAAGAGGCTACTGAAGAAATTATCCAAAAAACTTTTTTTGAAGCAATCAGCGGAGAACATATTCATACCATTGGTCAACCACAAATTGCCCTTGAAAAATTGGCTCCAGGAAATGATTTTATCTACAAAGCAACCGTATCAACCCTTCCTCATGTCAAACTCCCAGATCTGACAAAAATTTCAGTTGAACGTAAAGCAAAAAAAGTAGAAGAAAAAGATGCTGAAGAAACACTTACCGCACTTCGTGGTATGCAGGCAAAAGAAATTGTAAAATCTGGAAAAGCCGAAGGAACAGACAAACTGGTAATTGATCTTGAGATGTTTATTGATAATGTTCCTCTGGAAGGTGGTCAAGCCAAAGACTCTGCCGTATATCTCAGTGAAAATCACTACATTCCAGGATTTAATGAACAGGTTACTGGTCTGAAAAAAGACGATACCAAAGAATTTACCTTGAAATTCCCAAAAGAACACTATCAAAAAATGTTTGCAGGCAAAGAAGTACTGTTCAAGGTGAAAGTAAAAGATGTGTATGAACGCCAACTTCCAGAGGCAAATGATGACTTTGCAAAAACTCTTGGACGCGATACAGTGCAAGAGCTCAAGGATTTGATTTTGAAAAACATGCAGACAGAGGCTGAGAGTAAGGCTGATCAGCAAGCTGAAATTGAAATTTTGAACGCTGTGATAGAACAATCTGAGTTTGAAGAAATTCCAGAACTCCTCATTGATTCTGAACGTCAAAAAATGTTCTATGAACTCAAGCGTGACCTCGATAAAAATGGGGTTTCTATTGAACAATACCTCGCAGATATTAAAAAAGACGAAAAATCTCTTTATGAAGAGTTTCGTACTCAAGCAGAAAAACGTGCAAAAGCTGCTTTGCTTTCACGATCAATCGCAGAGGAATTCAAACTCGAAGTAAGTGAATCAGAGATTGATGCTGAAATAGAAAATCTCAGAGCACATTATAAAGATGACAAAGAAGCACAAGATCGTCTCAAAACTGCCGATGTACGCTATTCAATTGCAACGGTCCTCCAAAATAAAAAAGTTGTTGCATTTCTCAAAGAAAAGGTGCTAAAAAGCACAGAAGGGACAAATGAAGAAAAAAAATCAACAAAAAAAACAAAGACAAAGTAAAAAAGAAAACCGGTAGCCAAATGCGACCGGTTTTTTATTTAAATGATGGCAATGACATGGTAAAATACATTTCTCTATGAAAAAAACTATCAATGTGACCGTACTTCCAAGATCAAACAAAAACGAAGTCACTGCCATAGACCATGAAAATTATAAAATTAGACTCACGGTAGTACCCAGGGAGGGAGCTGCGAACAAAAAACTCATCGAGATGATGAGTGAATTTTTGGATATACCAAAATCTTGTATAGAGATTGTCAAAGGTCATCGATCAAAGAAAAAAATTCTTGAAATAGAAACCTAAGGATCTAAGAGCCTGTCTAGAATCTCGCTTTTGGCTGTCTTTGACACTATTTT
>CAYTKU010000005.1:14133-17862 GCA_964438795.1 uncultured Gammaproteobacteria bacterium | reverse complement strand
ATTTTCGCTCAAAATATCATTCAAATCCACCTTAAAAGGAGATTCTAGACAGGCTCTATGGTTTGTCAAAACCACCCTTGGTACAAGGATTGCATCTTACAATGCGCCAGATTGCTTTTATCCAACCTCGAATAAATCCATACTTTTCAATGACTTCATATCCATACTGACTACAACTCGGAGTAAAAGGACAATAGCCGTGAGGAAAATATTTTTTGTTTGGCCCATGATCAAGAGAAAGTGTCGCCTGATACCACTTGATAAGACGGAGGGAAATTTTTTGAGGAAGATTGATTGGGTTCATACAGATCGGTCCAAAAGTCCACTTCGACGAAGAATAAATATCATATCTTTTTCAATTTCACGATATTCTTTCCCAATCATTTCTTTTTTTGCCATAACCAAAACAAAAAAACCTGTTTTTATTTTATGATCTTTCAAAAGTAATCGAACCACTTCTCGCATCTGACGCTTGAGACGGTTTCGACCAACTGCTTTTTTTTCAATTTTTACACCAACAACAAAGGAAAATTTGAGCTCATCACTCATATATCCACGCCTCGGATACTGAAGTGGATCAATTTTCCAAACTTTCAAATTTAAAAGTTGACCGCCAATAAAACGACCTTGTTCAAAAGTAATTTCAATGTCACGTTTTTTTCGCAGACGATTCTCCTGTTGAAGCATATACTTTTATAGTATATCAAAAAATCCCGACTTAGTCGGGATCTCTTGTTAACGAGTTTTGCGTGTGCGCTTGCCTTTTTTTTCATCACTGACAGTTAATTTTTTGCGGCCCTTGGCACGGCGACGTTTGAGCACATCACGTCCATCTTTGTCTTCCATTCGAGATCGGAAGCCATGTGTTTTGGAGCGCTTGCGCTTTTTTGGCTGGTAAGTTCGCTTTGGCATACAAATTTCAAAGTTAGTTCCCTGAGTATAGAGGAAAATTTGTTTTTTGTCAATTTAGACAAACGTCACACATCATCCACAAGAGCATGTCATCTTGGTGTGAATATAATATTTTGCTTTATACAGCAAAATATTAAAAATGCCCACAGATTTTTTCACATATTTTACAGAAGTTATCCACACTGTGCACAACTTATCCACAGATTAATAAGAATATATTCAGAACCTTGGTTTCCACATCTCATTATTCTCTGTTACAATGTGGATAAGTACGATATAATTTGGACACTATGACAAACTATGAACTCTGGCAAGCCGTGCTCGCTGAATTTGAACTGAAACTTACGAAAGCAAACTTTACTACATGGTTTCGTAATACTGGTATTGCTGAATTCAATAATGGGCAAGTGATTATTTGTGTTCCAAGTAATTTTACCCATAGTTGGCTGAACAAACACTATCATACAGATCTCATCAAATCAATTGAGCGAATCACTGGAAAACCGGTCAAAAAAATTGATTATAAGGTAGAAAATATCAAAAACGTAAAAGAACAAGAATGCGCTGTATCGCAAACCCCTTCGGTAATCAATACTCCCCAGATCGGAACTGGAATGCAAAGCTTTGTACCACATACCCAAAACGAAGAAGAGAGAAAGTATGCAACACAGTTTGGATTGCAGCCAAAATATACTTTTACGACTTTTATTGTTGGAAAAAATAATGAACTTGCTCATGCAGCTGCCCAAGCAGTAGCAGCTCGTCCAGGAGATGCTTATAATCCTCTCTTTATATATGGAGGAGTAGGACTCGGAAAAACTCATTTGATCCAAGCAATTGGACACTCGATGCTCGAAAAAAATCCGAATACAAAAATCATGTATGTAAATTCAGAAAAATTTACCAATGATTTTATTACTTCAGTCAAAGAAGGTCGAGCCAAAGAATTTAAAGACCGCTACCGCAATGTGGATCTTCTTCTCATCGATGATATCCAATTTATTGGTGGAAAAGAACAAACACAAGAAGAATTCTTTCACACTTTCAATGAACTTCATCAACAGGGCAAGCAGGTCGTGATGACGAGTGACCGTCCGCCAAAAGCGATTCCATCTCTTGAAGATCGTTTGCGCAGTCGCCTTGAATGGGGAATGATCGCAGATATTGCAGCACCAGATCTTGAAACCCGTATGGCGATTCTCCAGGCCAAATGTCAGGAAAAACACTGGACGCTCGGAGAAGAGATTATTCAGACTATTGCTTCTACGATTCAAAGTAATATCCGTGAACTTGAAGGAGCACTCAATAAAATTTTTGTGTTTCATGATCTGAAAAACATTACTCCGAGCAAAGAATCGGTCAAAGCACTGCTCGCTACGATGGAAACTCAAAATTCTCGCCGTTCAGCTACACCAAAAGATATTATCAATACCGTTGCGAGATTTTATGATATCACGCTCCCAGACCTGACAGGAAAAAGTCGTGAAAAAAAATTATCTTTTCCAAGACAAATAATTATGTATTTGATGCGGACTGAACTGAATATGTCTTTTCCATCGATTGGAAATGAACTCGGTGGCCGCGATCATACTACAGCAATTCATGCGTTTGGAAAAATTCAAAAAGAAATTGGAGAGGATTTAAAACTCAAACAAGACATTGATATGATAAAACAACAAATGTTCTCCCCAAGCATCTAAAAAGAAAAAAATTACACAATCTATCCACACAAATGAGTTCTCGATAACAAAAAAGTGGGTAACGGGTTCACAAAATGAACATAAAAAATCAAAAACAGTGCATGAAAAGGCAAGTTTTCCACAGGTGGATGTGCAGATGAAATTGTTTTCCACAAATCGTTCACACCAAGATTTCCTTTTTATCACACCTTTTACCAAAATTTTTTTGAATAAAATGAGCTCAAATAAAATAAAAAATAAAGTTATACACACTATCCACAGCCTTACTATTAGTAACTACGAAATAAATATATATATATTATTGAATTGAAGCCCCTTACCTGTGAATATTTAAAATTGAATTTCATATGCAATTTACCTGTACCAAAGAAAACCTGTCATATGCTCTCAATCTCGTGAGTAGTATTGCTGGAAAACAAAGTAATCTCCCTATTTTATCAAATGTTCTTATTACAGTAACGGATTCAGCAGTAGAACTTTCTGCAACAAATCTTGAAATCGGAGTAAAAGCGCATTTGCGAGCCAAGGTTGATAGCCCTGGAAGTTTTACTGTTCCTGCAAAAACCCTCACAGACTTTGTTGGTCTTCTTTCTGGTGATCAGGTGCAAATTACACAACAAGAAAATGAACTTGTTATTGAAGGAGGAAGATCCAATACCAAAATCAAAGGAATGGCTGGAGAAGAATTTCCTGTGATTCCAGAATTTACAGAAGGAAAAAGCTTTTCTCTTGATAGAAATAATTTAAAAAATGCTTTGGCCCAAGTGGTATTTGCTGCTTCAAAAAATGAAATTCGTCCTGAGCTCTCTGGTGTATATTTTGGCTTTGGAGCAGGTGAAAGTGCTGGATTGACTCTGGCTGCCACAGATTCATATCGATTGGCTGAGAAACGCATTTCTGTGGCTCAGGGCAATGATGAGGTAAGCTGTATTGTCCCAGCTCGAACGGCAGGTGAGTTTATTCGCTTGCTTTCTTTGTCTGAAGGAGTCGAAAAAGAAAAAAATGTGAGATTTTTTGTCGGAGAGTCTCAAGTGGCACTTCGTTATGATGCTTTTGAAATTACTTCACGCCTTATTGCTGGAAGATATCCAGACTATAAACAAATTATCCCCACTGA
>CAYTKU010000005.1:0-14033 GCA_964438795.1 uncultured Gammaproteobacteria bacterium | reverse complement strand
TTTTTTGTAGTGTGGATTAATCGGTGATTTGTATTTCTATACTATCGCTGGTATAGGTATCACCATTTTTTGCAGTGACAATGCTCCTCAGTGTCCAGCGGCCAACATCGGGTGTTTCATCCCAGACCAATGGGATCTGTCCATCGAGCAGGAGTGAAAAATCAGTGAGATCAAGTAAAAGAGTTTCCTTACTCTGTCCATTTTTTTGTGCATAGACTTTTATATGCTCTATTTGACTCAGTGAAAATGGAGAGAGCAGAAAGGTTTTTGGAAAAGTATCTCGATCAAAAGCTTGTTCTTTGGTGGCAAAAAATGCACCAGGTTTTTCTTCTTCAGCCTCGAGGATAAAAGGAATTACTTCTTCGAGCATATTTCCTACATCGTCTTCGACAATGATGGTCAAAGTATGTGGACCATTGCTGAGTCCTCGCATGGTATAGTTCAGATTGAACGGAGCGCTCCGAACAACATCAACAAACTTGGAATCAATCTTGTAACTGACTTTTGAAACTCCGCGAGTGGCATTCACGAGTATATTGGTATTGAGTCCTCGGGAGGTGAGAGTGCTACTTGGAGTTGGGTAGATAACTTCCAGTGTTGGAATCAGTTCAAGTGAGTAGGCATCATCATATTCTGTTGGTGGCTCTTCAAACGAAATGCTCCAGGTTGGATCTTTTTCTTGTTTGCGTTTGATCCAATCTTGAATGGCGGCTTCCCAGACAGCAAATTGTGGGTCCTGAGTTGGATCCGTTGGGATTGGTCCACGGGGATCATCTTTGTTTACATAGTAGAGAATAGAGTGGGGTTGGATATAGGTGCGATCTTCTATATATTTTTCGGGAGTAGAAGAGCTAGCGAGTTTGCCAGTAATTTTGTTTACCTTGAGTGTCACTCCACCTCCAGCAGAACCACGAAGGATTGGTTTTTCTGCATCATTTACTGGAGCTGCAGGAAAATTTTCTACGGGGGTATCTTTGAGCGCTTCGTTCATGAAGGCATTCCAAAATTGTCCAGCCACACGACTGCCACCATAACCAGCCTTCATCTTGCTGTTGTCACTATTTCCTGCCCAGACACCAGCTACCAAGCTTGGAGTGTATCCAACGGTCCATGCATCTTTATATTCATTGGTCGTACCTGTTTTGGCCGCAACAGGTCTTCCTTTGAGAGTGAGTGGTCCACCTGCACCAAACACATAAGCCCGTGCAGCATCATCTGAGAGTATATTGCTCATGGTGGCAGCAACTTTTGGATCAACGACTTGTTTTTTATCTTCTTTCCATTCGTAGAGTGTGTTTCCTTTTGAATCAGTTACTTTCAAGATACTCGATGGTGCTTGATAGGTTCCGTTATTTGCAAGAACTCCATAAGCATTTACGTGCTCGAGCATGGATACAGATCCTCCACCAAGGACGAGACTCAGACCAAAATCTCCTTCACCAAACGTTGAGTATCCAAGACGTTTGGCAAATTCAATGCCTTTTTTCTCTCCTACGAGATAAAAGGTTTGAACGGCAGGAATGTTGAGAGAACCTTGGAGTGCTTGACGGAGGGTAACAGGACCACGTTCTTCAAGATCATAATTTTGTGGAATATAGGGTTTTTCAGAAAGAGAAAAATTGGTGGTGACATCAAATAAAATAGTATCGGCAGTATAGCCTTTTTCAATCGCTGCTGCGTATATGATTGGTTTGATCGATGAACCTGGTTGTCTTCGAGATTTTACCGTGACATTGTATTCTCCATCTATTGCTTTATCTGTAAAATCGCGAGAACCAATCATAGCAAGGATTTGACTTGTTTTTGGATCGAGTGCAACGAGGCCAAGATTGTTTGCTCCTGCATCAAGCAAGACTTTGCCGTATTCTTCAACTGCTTTTTGTGCTGCCATTTGTTTGTTATAGTCGAGTGTTGTGATGACTTTGAGCCCACCAGTATCCACGGTTTGTTCACCAAATTGATCAACCAAGGATTCTTTGACATATTGGAGGACAAAGTGTGGTGCTGTTTTGACTTCTGTATACTTTCGACTCAGATTGAGCGGTTCTGCTTGGGCATTTTTTTTCTGTTCTTCTGTAATATATCCTTCTTCATGCATGCGGCGGAGTACAAAGTCGCGACGGGTTTTGAGTCTATCGAGGTCATTGAGAAAACGAGTTGGTTGTTGTGGAAGACCAGCGAGTGTTGCTGATTCGGCGAGAGTCAGATCAGAGACATGTTTGCCAAAATAACTTTGAGCCGCAGATTCGACTCCATAATTGGTAGAACCATATCCGACCTCATTGAAATAAATTTTGAGAATTTCGTCTTTGGAAAATTTTTGTTCCAAGAGGAGGGAAAGGATAATTTCCCGAGCTTTACGAAAAAGGGTTCGCTCATTGGTGAGGATGCTATTTTTTACGAGTTGTTGGGTAAGGGTCGAAGTACCACCAACACGTCGTCCTGGAAGTGCACCATAGACCAAGGCGCGGGCAATACTAAAGGGACGTACACCAAAGTGCGTATAAAAAGATTTGTCTTCTGTGGCAATAACGCCATTGATAAGATCCTTTGGAAGTTCATTAAATTCAACGATGGTTCTTTTTTCATCAGCATAAAATTCATGGAGGAGGTGCTCTCCTGTGCGATCATAGATTTTTGTGCTTTGGTGGATATTGCGATTGCCAAGATCATTGATATCGGGGAGATCCTTGATAGACCAGAGGGTCAAAATGAGAAAAAAGAGAAATCCTATGATTGTTCCGTATTTTGTCAATTTCCAAAAAAAGCGAATCATTTTTTTTCTTTTGTCGCTAGAAAATTTTTGTTGTTTTTGGTCAGAAGGTTGACCATTTCTTGATTTTCGTGTAACGTATCCATACGTTCGTTTTGGACGATCTTCCATAATTTGGCTTAATTTAGCAAATTTTTTTCTAAAAATGGCCTCAAAACATTGACAAAACCCTAAAAATATGGTATCCTATCCGGTTCAAAATTACAAGGCCAGAATTCTGAACTTTCAGGAAACCCTGAAAAAATGGTACTGGCAGAGATTAACCATATTTGTGTCTATGTACTTTTTTATCAAAAAAGGAAACAAAAAACACTCTCAAAAAGCCCTTCTTACCCTCATGGTGTTTGCCCTCTTGAGCTTCCAGATTCCTCAGGTATCTGCAGGCAATGACCCATATTCTGTGCCAAAAAATTGGCCAAATGAGTGGGTTACCCCCTTTGCTGATGAACAATTGGTCGTTGCTGTGGCTCCAAAGATTGAACGTAAGGTTCGTCTTACAAAAAAAGTAACCGCTACTGCCTATTCAAGTGATGTTCATCAGACTGACTCCACACCCTTTGGTCCAGCTATGGCTATGGACTTTCGTGAAGTAGTAGCCAAAGATGGTTTTGTGAACTGTATTGCTCACAACGACCTTCGTCTTGGGACAGAGGTTCGTTTTCCTGACATGTTTGGTGATGCTGTGTATACGGTCTGTGATCGTATGAATGCTCGCTATACGGGTACAGGACGAATTGACTTTTACTTTTATGTGATTGGTGAAGACGGAAAGATTGACTCAAAAGAGTCGCTCAATGCTGCTCGTGCCAATGCCAAAGCCTTTGGTATCAAGCGTGGTGTAAAGATGGAAATTTTGATGCCAGTGTAATAAAATTGATAGATATTAAAAAACTCCCTGAAATATGGGAGTTTTTTGTTTATCTGGAGGTACCAGTCGGATTCGAACCGACGCATAGGGGTTTTGCAGACCCCTGCCTTACCACTTGGCTATGGTACCGTAATTCTGCAAAAGTATATCATGAAGTTATCTTTTTTTCAAGATGAAGATATGGTACTATGGTTCTACTATGAAAACACCAAAAAAGCGATTTGTTGTGATTGATGGTAATGCCATTATTCACCGTGCCTATCATGCTCTGCCACCTCTGACGGCCAAAGATGGAAGTCTTGTTAATGCTGTTTATGGCTTTACTTCGATGCTCCTCAAAATCCTTTCTGACGTGAAGCCAGAGTTTTTGGCTGTGACTTTTGATGTGGCTGGGGGGACATTTCGGGATAAAATTTCAGATACGTACAAGGCAACGCGGGTAAAAGCTGATCAAGAACTCTATGATCAGATTCCTTTGGTCTATGAAGTGGTCAAGGCCTTTGGTCTGCCAATTTTTACCAAAGAAGGGTATGAAGCCGATGATGTGATTGGGACTCTTGTGAAACGTACGCTTGATGAAAAAAAACTAGGAATTGAGACACTCATTGTGACTGGGGACAGAGATTTGCTCCAGTTGGTGGATGAAGATACGTTTGTGTATTTGCTCAAAAAAGGCATGAGTGAATTTGATTTGTATAATCCAGATAAAGTTCGCGAATATTATGGTTTTGGGCCAGAGCGAGTGGTGGACTACAAGGCACTGCGAGGGGATTCGTCGGATAATATTCCTGGAGTGAAAGGGATTGGTGAAAAAACTGCCAAAGAACTGATTGAAAAAGTTGGTGGTATTGATGATATTTATAAAAAAATTGAAAAGCTCGGCGAGCTTGGAGTAAAAGATTCAGTGATTGAAAAACTCAAAGTAGATGAGAATGGTGCGCGTGTCAGTAGGCAGCTTGCTTCGATTGAGTGTAGTGTACCTGACCTCAATTTTGATTTGGAAACGGCACGTGTTCGCGATTTTGATCGCAGCAAGATGATAGAACTATTTCAAAAGTTTAGTTTTGTGAGTCTCTTGAAGCGTCTGCCTGGTGGTGGAGCCACAGGAGTGGAAGGTGAAAATACTGATGCACCAAAAAAGAAAGTCCAGTCGAAGAAGAAAAAATTGGTTGTGAGAGTGAGTTCAGAAAACTTGCCAGAATTTTTGGAAGAGATGAAAAAACAGAGTGAACTGTCGGTCAAAGAAGTAATCCAGGGGAAAAATGTCATGGAGGGAGAACTGAACGGATTTATTTTTGTTACAGAGACGAAAGTTTTTCTTCTTGATTTTTCTTTGCTCAAAATAAAAGAGCAAGATGGCGTATTTGAACTTTTTGAAGATGCGACAAAGCTGTTTGTTGGTCATGATTTGAAGCAACTTTTGAAAGCTCTAGAAAAAATTGGTAGAAAATTTGCTGGAAAACTTTTTGACATCATGATTGCGTCGTATCTTTTGAATGCAAATACCAAGGCACATGATATGAAGAGCATTATGCTGCGAGAACTCGGTGATGAACTCGTGGATGCGCCAAAAGAAACACTCTTTGGAATAGATATGGTTGCCCTGTCGGCAGAATGTGAATTTTTTCCCGAGATCAAACAATTGTATTTTGAGGAGCTGAAAAAATTTGAGCAGGCAGAACTCTTTGAAACTATGGAAATGCCTTTGATCCCAGTCCTCGCACATATGGAAGTGGCGGGAGTTGGTGTTGATCTGGAGCATTTGAAAAAACTTTCGCAGGAAGTCGCCGAAGCAATTGAAAAAGTGACCAAGAAAATTTGGAAAGAAGCTGGAGAAGAATTTAATATTGCTTCGAATAATCAGCTTCGAGATATTTTGTTTGAAAAAATGGGTCTCATGAGTGACGGTATTAAAAAAGGAAAGACCGGATATTCTACGGCGGCATCAGAACTCGAAAAACTTCGTGGGATGAGCCCGATCATAGAAATGATTGAAGAACACCGAGAACTTTCCAAACTTCAGAATACATATATAGATGTCTTGCCAGAACTAATTAATCCAAAGACCGCCCGAATTCATGCGAGCTTCAATCAGGCTGTGGCTGCGACTGGTCGTCTATCTGGATCAGACCCAAATATGCAAAATATTCCGATTCGAACAGAGCTTGGCCGTGAGGTACGTCGCGCTTTTTGGGCAGAAAAAGGAAATGTGTTGGTGGCGGCAGATTATTCTCAGATCGAGCTCCGTATCGCTGCGGCTGTGTCAGGAGACAAAACCATGATTGAAATTTTTAACAAAGGCGAAGATATTCACAAGGCGACGGCTGCTATTATCAATAATGTACCTCTTGAGGACGTGACCAAAGAAATGAGGAGCCGTGCCAAGACGATCAACTTTGGTGTGCTCTATGGACAGGGAGCGTATGGACTTTCAGCTCAGACCGGGATGACGCAGTTTGAGGCCAAAGAATTTATTGCGACCTATTTTGAAAAATTTGAAGGAGTGAAAAAATACATGGATTCAATCCTTCTCGAAGCTCGAAAAACTGGATACGTCGAAACCATTTTTGGACGACGCAGGTATATACCAGAGCTCAAATCAAGTAATTTTCAGGTGCGAGCTGCTGGAGAGCGTATGGCAATCAATATGCCAATTCAGGGAGCCGAGGCAGATATTGTCAAACTCGGTATGATCGAAGTCTATGATCGTTTGCGAGAACTCAAAGAATGGGAAAAGGGTGAAATAAAAATAATTTTGCAAGTGCATGATGAAATCGTAGCAGAAGTGAAAGAAGGTCTCGAAGAAAAGGTGAGTAAAATCATGAAAGAGGCAATGGAAAATGTGTATAAACTCTCTATTCCTATTATTGTCGATGTGTCAGTGGGGAAGAGGTGGGGGGATTTGAAGTAGCGAAAAGCTAGGTATTGTTTTATAAATCCGATTTTGCCTCACTAACCTTTATTTTATGAAAAGAATTTTTTGTAAAAATTGTGTTAATGAAATAGCTGATAAAGATAACGGTTGTTTGAAATGTAACTCAAATGTAAAAGCTATATCACTTCAATTTTCAGAAAGCCTAGCGCTTCATGATTCAACTGAAGGCAAAGTTAAAAATGAACAAAAAAAGAACAAATATCATTTTAAAATTGGACCTAATTTTTTTAGAAAAACAAAACAATGGAATTTTTTGGAAAGAGTTATTGATTGGACTAACAACTTGTATAAAGAATTAATTAAGGATAATGATGGTAATATTATTACGGATGTGGAAGAGCCTCTGGATAAACATCAAGGACATGGATCAGCTAAATATAAAAAGTGAAGTATTTCGCTATTATACAGCTAGCCGCATCGCAGATATACGAACGTCATATGAAAATTTTTTATGTTTCTTTTTTTAGTCGGTACACATCACGAAAGACAGAACAAGAACGGCGTGGTTATTTCAAAAAATATAATCCACCACCTCGGTAGTTTGGTTTTTTTGCTCGCTTTGTGTGGGATATTCAAGATCGGACAGAACCAGATTTTTCGTATAACCCGTATTTTGAAAAATTGTCACAGGCGGTATTTGTTGGAGTAAAGGATTATCGAAAAGATTTGGATGAAGATAAATCGATGGATATATAAGATCAGTTAACGCTACTGCCACATGCTTGTCAACTTTAAAGAGAGTATGTGTATTGGTTTTTGTATACTTGACAAAATCAAGGAGTTTGATAATATGGAGTTAGTTGCCATTTTTAACCTTAATAAAAAACATGTTCAATTTAAATTTTGAGATTGACTTACCTAAAGATCAGGTCAACCAACTAGACTTAGATGAAGAAAATAAAATTGCTGAAGGCATCAATGTAAACAACAAAGGAGAAGTAATTAAGCTCTCCGAAGAATCTTCTATTGCAACTGTTTTGCTAAATTTGACCATTGATGGATTTAACAGTATTCCATTTGAAATTATCGCCTCATATTTGTATGACAAGCTAAAAGGCAAAACAGATTCAATCACTTTCGTAAAAGAAAGAAAAATCAAAGTCGATCTCAAAAAAGAAACTATTGAAGAAACACTAAGAGAAATTTATACCAAAAACGAAAGCTAACAATGACTATTCGATTCATTCTTTCGCTTTGTTTAGCTATTCTCTCATATTTTTCACGGTCAAATGTCGCATAGTCAGGGATGTTATGTAAAAATTTTTTTTGAAAAAAATAAAAACAAGGATAATTTTTGGACTTTTTATTAACTAATTTTAAACTATGAGCGAGCAAACAACATCAAGTAAAAAAATTACAGTAGGATTAATTTTGAGCTGGATATTCGGGGTTCTTTTTGCTTTGATTGGAATTATTTTTGTTTTTTCAGAGCCAACACCGGGTTTAGTTATGTTAAGTATGGCGGCTGTTCTTCTTCCACCTGTTACAAAGTTAGTAGATCAAAAATGGAAGTTTTATCTTTCAGGTAGTATGAAGATTATTGTTATCATTATTGGTTTCTTTATTTTTGGTGTGACTATTGATACTTCAAACATTGCGAAACAACAAAACAATCAGCCACAAATTCAACAAGAGGAAGAACCATCTGCTTCAAATATTGAGCAACCAAAAAAAGAAATAAACCCAACAGAAGAACAGCTTAAAAATACTAATAACGAGCAACCAGCTAAAACAGAAACAATTACTACTCGCGAGAAAGCTGAAATTCCAGAAGATACAAAACCAGCACCCGTACCAAGCGAAACAGTTAGTCAAAAAAATGCAGTTAAAAGTGCAAAAGCTTATTTAAACTATTCTGCATTCTCTTATACTGGATTGATTAAACAGTTAGAGTACGAAAAATTTTCGCACGCGGATGCAGTTTATGGTGCAGACAATTCTGGTGCTGACTGGTTTGCACAAGCTGCTAAATCAGCTAAAGGATACATGGAATATTCAGCTTTTTCTCGTGGCAGTTTAATTGATCAGTTAAAATACGAAGGATTCACACAAGCACAAGCGGAGCATGGAGCTGATGCTGTTGGCCTATAATAAAAAGTGCCAAAATTAAATTTTTTTACAGAAGAGAACGTCGCATGCACGCACAATATACGGTTCATTTATTTATCTAATATAATTATATGAATCCAAAACCATCGCTGGCACTCTTTGAGAATTATGAAATTCGGCGAGAATATGATGAAGAGGCTGAAATTTGGTATTTTTCTGTAGTGGATATTATTCGAGCACTGCTAGATCAGGCGGATTTTCAGGTGGCACGTAAGTATTGGAATAAATTGAAAGAGCGTCTCGTTCAAGAAGGAAGTCAGTCGGTGACAAAATGTCACCAACTGAAAATGTTGGCCCAAGATGGTAAAAAATACCTTACAGACGTAGCTGATGCTGAAACCATCCTTCGTCTTGTTCAGTCTGTACCCTCGCCAAAAGCAGAGCCTATAAAGCTATGGCTTGCAAAGGTAGGGTGTGAACGTATTCAAGAGATAGCTGATCCTGAGCAATCCTTGAATCGTGCCCGGGAAAATTGGAAAAAATATGGACGGGACGAGGCATGGATACAGCGTCGCATGATGGGACAAGAAGTGCGGAATAAGTTGACTGACTATTGGCAGGATCATGACGTAAAAGAAGCCAAAGAATACGCAATACTGACAAATTTGATCCACGAA
The DNA here is from genome assembly GCA_964438795.1 of uncultured Gammaproteobacteria bacterium. Classification (GTDB taxonomy): domain Bacteria; phylum Patescibacteriota; class Patescibacteriia; order Magasanikbacterales; family UBA922; genus CAYTKU01. The sequence continues at coordinate 4,731 of CAYTKU010000005.1, read as the reverse complement.
GAATGGGCCGGTGTATCGGTAAAAGAACATAAACAGCTCAAATCTTTGAAAACGCAAAATCTTCGTGATCACATGAGCGAAGCCGAACTCATTTTTACGGCTCTGGCTGAAATGTCTACGAGGCAGATTGCACAGAGTGATGAAGCTCGTGGGTTTGAAGAAAATAAAAACGCTGGGCAAAAAGGAGGAAAAATTGCTCGGGATGCACGAATAGCACTCGAAGAAAAAACTGGAAAAAAGGTCGTGACTGGAAAAAATTTTTTATCTTCTACTAAGCCAAAAATTCGAAAATTAAAAAAATAAATGTATGCATGTTATCCAAGAAAAAATTCTCAAACTTCTCGAAAAAAAAGGCAAGCTCCGCGACTGGACATTGCGGTCACTCGGGGAAATGGTAGGGGATGCAGAGAGCCCCCAGCGGATCAAGCACCATCTCACTGCACTCCAAAAACATGGCTATATTATACTTTCAAAAGCAACGGGTGATATCATGCTATCGAGTTTTGCACGCAAAAAAACAAGTGGGCTTGTATCACTTCCAATTCTTGGTTCAGCCAATTGCGGACAAGCTCTTGAGTTGGCACAAAATATTACCCCAGAGGGATTTTTACGAGTATCTGCACGGCTTATTGGACCATTGCCACAAAAGCCAGAGCATCGGTTTTTTGTCGTAAAAGCCGTTGGCTCATCAATGAATCGTGCCAATATTTCTGGGCAATCGATTGACGATGGGGACTATGTGGTCGTTGATCGACAGGTTGGCGACAAAAAACATCTTCATGGGAGTTATGTTTTGTCTCTGATTGATGGTGCTGCGAATATTAAAAAGTTTTTGGTACAACCAAAATCTGAAATGATTACACTGGTATCTGAGTCAAATCAGGATTTTTCGCCTATTTTTATTCATCATGATGATTTTGCAGATTATACGGTTGCAGGTAAAATTGTACGAGTACTCAAAAAACCAGAACAACAAACAGAATGATTGAGCCATGAGTTATGTGATTGTTATTTGTATAGAATGTCTTTCTCGATGAAAGGCATTTTTTTGTATTTGATAAGAGATAAAAACACTTTAGAAAAATTTGAGGTGAAATATGTTTTACTATGGAGAGGAGTATTTATCTTTAAATTTTTTATATGCATAAGTCAAGATTTTTTTTGCAAATAATGTTTTTGGTTTTTAGTATCTTTTTCTTTTTTTCATCCACTTCGGGGAATTCGGCTCAGGTGATCATCAATGAAATTGGTGCCTATGAAGAGAGTGGCTATGAATGGATAGAAATTTTTAACCGCGGGGACGAAGCTGTGGATGTGACGGGGTGGAGATTTTGGGAAGCTGGTGTCAATCATGGCCTTGCCCTCAAGCAAGGTGAAGGCATTCTTGCTCCTGGGGCCTTTGCTTTGATTGTTCAGGATGATCAAAAATTTTTGCAAAAGTATCCTCTGGTAACAACAACAATTTTTGATAGTGCGTGGGGAACTCTGCATGAAGATGGTGAAGAAATAGGGCTTAAGTTTGGAAATGGTGAAAATGATTTTGTGGAAAAATTTATTTATTTACCCGCACCAAATTTTTCTCTCGAGAGAAAGCATGTACATCTCGATGACTATTCAGAGCATAATTGGACAGAGCATTTGAGTGAAAATACGGTCGGAGTAAAAAATTCTTTTACTGTTGGAGAAGATATTCCATCAGAAGAAAGTGAAGAAGGAAGTATTGATCCCAATCATGATCCTGTCCAAGAAGAGGAAACTGAAGAGGTATTTGATGAGCAAAATCCGGCTCCTGTTGCTATTTTTGCTGTTTCAAGTTCGAGTATTTATTTCGGAAATATGGTGTCTTTTGATGCAACTTCGTCAACAGATAGTGATGGAAATATTGAGAAGTATCTTTGGAATTTTGGTGATGGCGCTACTGGTGAAGGGGTAACGATACATCACCTCTATACCACCACAGGGACGTTTCAAGTCGAATTGATTGTTGATGATAATGACGGTGCTCTCGCGAGTACTACAGAAAGTATTACCATCATGGATATGCCTGAACCTGAAGAAAATGAATTTGCAACAACATCAATAAAAATAATTATCAATGAATTTGTTTCAGATCCAAGTGAAGGAAAAGAATGGATTGAACTCTTGAATGTGGGATCTTCAACGGTAGATTTGGGAGGCTTCACTCTGAGCGATGGTTCGGGTCTGATTGCGAGTCCGACCAGTACGATCGATCCGCAAGGTTTTGTGGTTATTGAGTTGAATAGTAGTAAGCTCAATAATGGAGGGGACAGTATTTTTTTGAAAAATGCGAGAGGAGAAATCGTCGACAGTGTCATCTATGGCGACTGGGAAGATGGAAACCTCGAGGATAATGCTCCAGCTCCAAATAAAGGAAATAGTCTCGCGCGTATAAATAGTATTGATACCGATAATGATAAAGCAGATTTTGTTCAGACTATAAGTGTTACCAAAGGAACGACGAATATCATTACCGCTCCAATTGCACCAACTCCACGAAGTAGTTCGAACCGATCAAGCTCGGAGCGGACTACTCCAATAACTGAAAAAATACCTATATCGATAAATACGAGTACAGGTAAGAGTTTTGCCTCAGGGACAATTCTTATTAACGAACTTTTTCCAAATCCAAAAGGAAGTGATACCGATACAGAATTTATTGAGTTGTATAATACAACAAGTTCAAGTGTGAGTCTGGTCGGATGGAAATTGGTCGATAAGAGTAACAAATCATATTCTATTCAAGAAAAAGTAATAGAGCCATTTTCCTTTGCTGTTTTTTTGTCAAAAGTAACAAAAATTTCACTCAATAATACTCAAGAAGAATCACTCACACTTTTTGATTCAAATGGAAACCAGATTGATTTTGTACAATATTCTGCCACTTCTACTGAAGAACTCAGTTATGCTCGTCAGAATAAAAATGATTGGGAATGGTCAACAACGGTCACGATGGGAAAAGAAAATGTGTTTACTGTTGTAGATAAAAAAAATGAAAATATTCAAGAATCTCAAGAGGAAGAATCACAAAAAGAAAGTACTGAAATAGCTGAGACAAATCAAAATCTCAAAGGAATATTTTTTTCTGAAATATTTCCTGCACCAGTACAATCTTCAATAAAAGAATTTGTAGAAATAGGAAATGATGGTGATACGGTTATTGATCTGTCAGGATTTTTTCTTGATGATATTGATGGGGGATCAAAACCGTATAAGATTCCAGACAATACCATCCTCGAACCAGGAACATATTTAGTATTTTTTCAAGATCAAACAAAACTCATTTTCAATAATACTGTCGATACTGTCCGGTTGCTTGGGAAAGACCAAAGTGAAATTTTGGTTGTTTCGTATGACGAGGCAGAGGAAAACCAATCATATATCATTGATGAAAACAATGATTTTCTTTGGACAAACACAATTACGCCAGGAGATCAAAATGTTTTTACAGAAAATTTGGAGAGAAATAGTAATAAGGCACCCAAAAAAGTACTTGGTACCAAAATACAAGGATCAATCGATGTGCTTCTCGAAGATATACGGGATCTTTCCAAAGGTGAATTGATAACAGTACGTGGAACCGTTGCTGTAGAACCGGGGATATTTGGTTCACAGTATTTTTATATTGTTGGTGAAGCGTCGGGAGTGCAAATTTATAACAATAAAAAAGATTTTCCAACGATAAATGTCGGGGATATGCTTGAGGTAACAGGTGAGGTAACTTTTGCGTACGGTGAAACACGATTAAAGACAACCTCAAAAGCAGATATGGTCGTGCTTGGTAAAAATGGTGAACTCAATGCACAAGAAGTCGAGGTGATCGCGGTAGACAAGTCACTCGAAGGAGCACTGGTCAAAGTATCTGGTGAAATCACAGAGGTAAAAACAAATTTTATGTATATCGATGATGGTACCAGTGAAATAAAGATTACTTTCAAACCAGGCAGTGGGATTAAAAAAGAGAGTTTGGTCATTGGAAGTACGGTTTCGGTCGAAGGAATTGTTTCGATTGGGCAAGGTTCCTATCAGATATTGCCTCGATCAATTGACGACATACACAGCCATGAAGAGGTTTTTTCGACGTCTACTCTTCTTGTAGATGAAGAAATTGTCTCCAGAGATATCCCTCGCAAAGGAGTGGATGAGGAAGATAATTGGATTCAAAATATTACCACCATTGTTATTGGGGTGGTGGGTGTTTTGGGGATTTTATGGATCAAACGGCAGGTTTTGGTGGATTTTTATCAGAGAGTTGTACACAGAAAAAAAGGTGGCTAAGAGGGTAAATTTTTCTAATGAATACGCGTCAATTAATATTCTATTGACTTTTTTATCAGTTATTTGTATACTATTTTCTACTGTTATGGGCTCGTAGCTTAGTTGGTAGAGCGCCTCGTTTGCACCGAGGAGGTCAGGAGTTCGAATCTCCTCGAGTCCACTAGGCCTAAATCAAGCAAGATTTAGGTTTTTTAAAAGCCAAGCCGTGGTAGCTCAGTGGTAGAGCAGAGGACTGAAAATCCTTGTGTCGCCAGTTCAATCCTGGCCCGCGGCACATACCTCCACGGTGTGGAGGATATCGGAGTGTAGCTCAGTTGGCTAGAGCGGATGGTTTGGGACCATCAGGCCGTAGGTTCAAGTCCTATCACTCCGACGAAAAAAAACAGCTCAAATAGGGCTGTTTTTTGTTTGACGAAGAGGCTATTTTTGGGGTAT
>CAYTKU010000004.1:20617-25415 GCA_964438795.1 uncultured Gammaproteobacteria bacterium | reverse complement strand
GAACCGGAACAATAAAAAATATTTCAAAAAATGTATTTTCGATCTTTCGCCAATGTGATAAAGATGGCATCGACTATATTTTGATTTCATCCGTCCCTGAAAAAGGAATTGGTGTGGCGCTGATGAATCGTATTCGAAAAGCGGCGTATCAAATCGTGCAATAGCCTGTACATAAAAATTTTAATTTTTTAAAACATGCCGCAAAAAAAACCCACACTATCCCCTCTTCACACCGTGCCAGAGGATCTCCAAAAAGTACTTGATGCCAATCCAAAATTGCTCTCCACATGGAACACCCTCACCCCACTCGCACGCAATGAATGGATCTGCTATGTAACGATTGTAAAAAAATCTGAAACAAGAGAGGATCACATCAAACGACTTTGCGAAGAAATCCAAAATGGCAAACGCCGTCCCTGTTGCTGGCCAGGATGTCCACATCGTCGCCCCACTGCCAAAAAATGGTTTGGCCCTCAAAGATTTTTGTCGTGAACTCCCAAATATGCTATACTATTGTCATATTTAACATTTTTATATGGCCAAAGGAAACAATGCACAGAACAAAAATAAGAAAAAACTCAAAAAACCAAAAGCAATTAAGTAAAAATACGTTCAAAACTCACCCTCCGCAAAGTCGAAGGGTGTTTTTTTATCATAAATAAGCAAAAACATTGACTTTTTTGAATTTTTCAGGCAGTATGAAACTACTTCTATGAATATTACTTCAGCAAAATTTATCAAAGGAGCGGTCGGAACCGACAACATTCTCGAAAATACCATTGCTCAGGTGGCCTTTATTGGCAGGTCCAACGCAGGCAAATCAAGCCTCATCAATGCCCTCACCAACCAAAAAGATTTGGCGATCACCAGTTCATACCCAGGTCGTACACAGCAGATGAATATATTTCTCATCAACAAATCTCTTTACTTTGTCGATCTCCCAGGATATGGATTTGTCCGTATATCCCCAGCCGTTCGAGAAAAACTCCAAAAAATGATTGACTGGTATCTGTTTCGTTCAGGATACCAACAAAAATACGTTGTTCTCGTAATCGATGCCAATATTGGTCTCACAGACTTTGACCTCGATATGCTCTACAAACTCGAAGCCGAAGAAAAAAATATTATTGTCGTGGGAAACAAAGTCGACAAAATAAAAAAATCTGTGTACGAAAAACAGATCGAAAAAATCCAAGAACAAATTGGCAGTCACAAACTCTTTCTTTTTTCTTCTACCAAAAAGATCGGAATCGGAGAACTCGCAGCCTTCCTCCTCAAGTAAAAAACCTCCTTTGGAGGTTTTTTTTATGAAGAATACGATTGCTTGAGAGACACATCCATACACTCGAGTGGTTTTTCTTGGTGCGCCAGATCCCGACTCATTTTTTCCTTGTCAAAAGAAAATTTTCCACCAAAAAATTTCAGAATTTCATCTGCATCACGCATCGCATTGTAGAGACACACACTCGCTCCAGGAGAAGGAGTCATATTGAAAATAATATTTTCACCAATGATTTTTCCTTCGCCGAGTTGCAATTCATTTTTATGAATATCCACTCTCTGCAGACGCATACCACCAAATCCTTTGGCAATATGCAAATCTTTGGCACGAACCTGCGGCGCAATCTTTTGTATAGTTTTGACAAAAAAATATTTCCCAACAAAAGGAATTTCGTAGAGAATATTTTTGAGCAGATAAAAAAACCGAACTGGTTCCAAAAGTATGCGAAGAAAACTTCCCCAGGTGCGAAGCTTGCCAAGACCGGCTGAAGAAAAATAATCTTTCATGGTCGAAAATTTGTAACTCTCGAGGACTGGCAAAAATCTGGCGGTTGGCCCCCATCGTGTCTTGTCAGGGACATTGACGTCAGGATCTCCATGCACAGCAGCAAATGGCAACTTTGGCTCCTGCATCGTATACACTTTTCCATTCAAAATCTGCCGAGTAAAATAAAATGTACCAGCAATCGGAATCAGTGAATACTCCTGTCCATACCCGAGAGATTTGGCAAAGCCGAGGCTGTACGCATCCGTATCAAAAATCACCACATCTGCTCGAATCACTCCTTTGTCAGTGGTCAAGATATACCCACCTTGTGGATCTTTGGCCACCTGAATAACCTTTGTACCCAGCCTCACTGACACACGCTCTGTATCACTTTGGGCCTTGTCCACAAAAGACTGCGCAAGTGCACCAAAATTCACAGCATATCCGTCTTGATTGCACAGGGCCAAAACTGATTCTCCAGCAGAGCGACCCTGCATAATGGCAGGTTCACGCTTCGCTATTTCATCGCTGTTTATTTTTTCAAGTTCTGGAAAAATATCCCGAAGTGAATCATATCGATGCTCGAGGTCACTCACTTCTTTTTCTCCTACCGCCAAAATCATTTTTTGTACTTTTGTAATAATTTTTTTTCTTTCTGGTTCTGGCAGAGTATCAGTATAGTATTTGACCATCATAGCCGCAGGCTTCACTTGCCTGACTTTTTCTATTGAATAATTGGTCTCAATATCTCCGACATGCAGAGTTTGACTATTGTTTTTGGCATGTGAATTTACTTGACCAACCTCATTATATTTCTCGAGCAGTATAATTTTGGAAATATTTGTATAGGCAAAAAGAGTATAGAGCAGAGCGCTTCCACTTGCTCCCCCGCCCACAATAGCAACCTCGTATCTTTCTGTTGAAGTTTGTTTTTCTGGCATAGGCCTCCACTATACAATAGTTATTTCTGTTCGTAAACCCTGCTCTTGAAAAAAGAATCAATATCCGCTATACTCAAACAAATTAGAGTATCTAACTACTTGTCTCATGTCTGGCAATACTTTTATTACATTTTTGAAAAATACACTCAACTCCCTCAAAGTCGGGTTTTTCTTGTCTTTTCGTCAAATCCGTCGCTCTGGAAAAGGTACCACCACCCTGATTATCTTTATCATGATTTTGACCTTCCTCAATCTCGTGGTGGTTTCAGGACTCCTCGTTGGTCTGATTTCAGGCTCATTCAAACAGTTTCGTGAAAGCTATTCAGGAGAAGTCTTGGTCACCTCAGCGCCAGGCAAAAACTACATTGAAAACTCGCCAAACCTTATTTCTTATCTTGAAAATCATCCAGATGTTGAGGCTATTTCTCCTCGCATTACCCAATCCGTACAAGTCCTCGGTACATTGAACCGCCTTCCAGGAAAAGACGAACGGGCCAATCGCATCGGTATCCGTATGGTCGGAATTGACCTTGAAAAAGAAGAAACCCTCACCAAATTTTCTCGTTTTATCCAATATGGCGAAAACCTTCAAGTAGGCGAAGAAGGCTATGCACTCATCGGTGCCAACATGATCAAAAAATACTCTTCGTTTGCTGATGCCAATATTCCTGGACTTGATCTGCTTGAAAATGTAGATATCGGCAGTCGTGTCCGAGTTTCATTTAATACCCCAGATGGCAATCGCGTCCAAAAAGATTTTATTATCAAAGGAATTGTAAAAACAAAAGTTGATGAAGTCTCAACACGCCTCTTTGTCCATGACAATGAGCTCAAAAGGCTTCTCCCTATCAATCAAGAGCAGGTCCAAGAAATCGCAATCAAAACAGATTATGCCAAATCAAACAATCTCGTAGCAGAACTCACTGCTTTTATGGGTTCTTATGATGCACGCATCCAAACAACAGACGATGCTATCCCATCATTTCTTCGTGATATCGAGACCACCATGTCGCTCCTCGGCAATGCACTCTCTTCAATCGCCCTCGTCGTTGCGTCAATTACCATATTTATCGTAATTTTTATCAATGCAGTCACCAGACGCAAATTCATTGGTATTATGAAAGGAATTGGGATTAGTCCACGGGCGATTATTTTTTCCTACATGTTCCAAGCCATATTCTATGGAGCCGTGGGTTCTACCATTGGTCTTCTTCTCACTTTTGGATTCCTAAGGCCATTCTTTGACGCCAACCCCATCAACTTTCCATTTTCAGACGGAATTCTTGTCGTGACCGCCAGTGGTGCAGCCGTACGCGTAGCTATTCTATTTACAGTCACAATCTTTGCCGGCTACCTCCCAGCAAAACTCATTGTCCGCAAAAATACTCTTGATTCTATTTTAGGACGCTAATATGATCCGAGCTACCAACATTTTAAAAAAATACGGTGAAGGAGAACTCGAACTCACGGTTCTCAAAGATATTAACCTCGAAATCCAAGATGGCGAATTTGTTGCTATTATTGGACCATCCGGAGCAGGAAAATCTACCCTCCTCTACCAAATATCTCTCCTCGATGAACCCACAAGCGGCGAAATTTTTATTGATGAAGTCGATACTTCAAAACTCACACAAACCCAAAAAACCGCATTGCGGCTGAGCAAACTGGGCTATGTGTTTCAGGATTATGCCCTCCTTCCCGAACTTACTGCACTTGAAAATGTCGGACTTCCGATGATCATGCAAGGTATGACAAAAAAAGAAGCCTACGAAAAAGCCAAAAAAGCACTGAGTCGCATTGGCCTCGGAGAAAAATTTCAAAATCTCCCAAACCAACTCTCTGGTGGTCAACAGCAACGTGTGTCAATTGCCCGAGCCATTGCCCATGATCCAAAAATTCTCTTTGCCGATGAACCAACCGCCAATCTTGATTCTGCAAGTTCTCACATGGTCATGGAATCATTTCTCGAACTTCATAAAGAAGGCCAGACTATTATCATGGTGACACACGAAGATGAATACGCCAAAAAAGCCGGTCGTATCATTGGGCTCAAAGATGGTAAAATCGTACAAGATACTTCTAAATAATA
>CAYTKU010000004.1:9678-20517 GCA_964438795.1 uncultured Gammaproteobacteria bacterium | reverse complement strand
TATGTCAAAAGCAAAAAAAGGAGACAAAGTAAAAGTACACTATACAGGAAAACTCACCGATGGAACCGTATTTGACTCTTCGATCCAGCGAGATCCACTCGAATTTGTACTCGGTGGTGGTATGGTCATTGCAGGATTTGACCAAGGAGTCGAAGGCCTCTCCCAAGGAGAAAGTGTCACCGTCACCATTGCTCCAGAGCAAGGATATGGTCCACACCGTCCTGAAATGCTTCTCGTTATTCCCCGTGCACAATTTCCATCCCATCTCAGTGCCCAAGTAGGAGATAAATACCAAGTCCCTGATCCTACCGGAAGAGTATCTGTACTCACGGTGACTGATGTAAATGACGAAAATATTACACTCGATGCCAATCATGAACTCGCAGGAAAAGATCTGATTTTTGAGATTGAGCTCATTGAAATTTTGTAATATACTGAAAATATATTTATTTTCCGCTATGTCAGACAAAATCCAAAAAACCGAAGAAGAATGGAAAAAAGAACTGAGCCCAGAGCAATACGAAATTTTGCGAGGCAAAGGAACCGAACGCCCTTTTACTGGTCAATACGTAGATTCGCACGATAAAGGTGTGTTTACCTGTGCTGCATGCGGAAATGAACTTTTTAGTAGCGATGCAAAATTTGATTCTGGTACAGGCTGGCCATCTTTTGATGAACCAAAAAATCTCGAAAATATAGAACTGCGAGAAGACACCGATCATGGCATGAGACGCACCGAGGTCTTATGTCGTCGTTGCGGCGGACACCTCGGTCATGTATTCCCAGATGGTCCTACCAAAACTGGCAACCGTTATTGTATCAATTCAGCGTGCCTTGTTCTCAAAAAACAAGAATAATCTTTATTGTTTATGAATATATTCAAAAAAATTATCAGCGTATTACTCGGAGTATTTCTCCTTCTCATTGTTCTCGCTTTTTTTCAAACCTATCGAATGAATAAAAGTCCATACCAAGAACAATTTTCCAAAGGAACCGCCGTTCTCGCTCATGGTGTTTTGAAAGGAACCGCAGATTTTTATACTGGCAGTTGGCAAGGAAAGACCTTTGATTCACACAATCAAGTCGGAATAAACAACTTTGGAACCGGATCAGAAGCGACAAAAAAATATCCTTTCACCACATCATTTGGAGCAGGACTCAAAGATACTGAGACTGAGGTTATCAAAATCGACTATCGCAATGATCAAAACCCATTTTGGATCTCCCCTGTTCTCGATGAAATGGTTCAAATCGCACCAAATGAATACCTTGGAAAAATCCACTATCGACTCATTCCAGGACTTCCATTTACCCTTGGGTTTTTCAAACTCCAAAAGGAAAATACCGAACCTATCCGAAATATTACCGTAAAAGGAAAATATTTTGCGATCAAACTCCCACAAAACTGGAAAGTTGATTTCAATGATCCAAAGGGAGTACGGCTCAATGAGCTCCTCGCAGAAAGCCCAGATTTTCAAATGTCTGTCGATACTGAGGCTACCAATACCCCATTTTCTCCAATTTCTTTTCAATCAGGAGCCACGCTCAATATTTTAGTAGAAAAGGGCAATATCTCTTTCAAAGACAAGATCAATGGAACAATCCTCTCAGAAGAAAAAATTACTATTGGAGAAATCAATTCGACTCTGACAACATTTACTGAACCAAGCACTCAAGTTGGCGAACTTTTTGATGCACGCATCTCATACAAAGGAAACGGCTATATTTTTCGTATGGCCTACAATCCCCAAAACTTCAAAGACGCCAAACAATTTTTCAAAGATGTCTTGGCTTCATTTCGTTTTGTCGAATAAAAATTGGCATTGACAAAATACGTTTTTTGTGCTATACTAACAACAGTTATTTATTTGGAGTGAAATTGTTTTCCTCCGAGACTCGAACTTCTTTGTGTCAAAATGTGACCCTTGATAGATATCGGGTCACATTTTTTTTCATATGATACAGATCACCCCCGAAGCCTTGAGCTTCCAAGGACTTGGTATTAGTCCAAATTTTCTTCGTATCCTCACTGAGGCAAACTTTACAACACCAACACCAATTCAACACCAATCGATTCCAACTGGAATTGCAGGAAAAGATCTCATTGGTATAGCACAAACAGGGACAGGAAAAACCCTCGCTTTTGGTATCCCAATGATTCAGCGCCTCGCAGCAACAAAAGGCCAAGGACTCATTCTCTTGCCAACTCGTGAGCTCGCACTGCAGGTCAATGAAACCCTCCAAAAAGTAGGCAACCCACTCGGACTGCGCACCGTTGTAGTCATTGGTGGAGAATCGATGGGAAAACAAACCAAACTGCTCAATCAAAAACCACACGTCATTATTGCCACACCAGGCCGCCTCAATGATCACCTCAAACAAGGCACACTCAAGCTCGATCAAGTAAAAATTCTCGTACTCGACGAGGCTGATCGTATGTTTGATATGGGTTTTGCGCCCCAAATTGCCACTATTTTGCGTGTATTACCAAAAGAACGTCAAACCCTCCTCTTCTCCGCAACAATGCCCCCAGAAATCGCAAAAATTGCCACTACTCACATGGCTCTCCCCGTACGTATCGAAGTCGCACCCCAAGGGACTGCTGCCAAAAATGTAGAACAAGAAATCTTCATTATCCGAAAAGAAGATAAAATCCGCCTCCTCCAAAAAATTCTCAAAGAATATACGGGCACTATTTTGATCTTTTCTCGTACCAAACATGGTGCAAAAAAAATCACCCAAAATATCCAAAAATTTGGTTATACTGCAGCAGAGATTCATTCCAACAAATCTTTGGCACAGCGTATCAAAGCCCTTGATGGGTTCAAAACTGGAAAATTTCGTGTGCTCGTAGCAACTGATATTGCAGCTCGTGGCATTGATGTCAAAAATATCGAGCTCGTAGTCAACTTTGACCTTCCAGACAATAGTGAAGACTATGTCCACCGCATTGGTCGTACTGGACGCGCAGGCACATCGGGCAAAGCGATTTCTTTTGCCACCCCAGACCAACGTGGAGATATTCAAAGTATTGAACGCCTCATCAAAAAAACACTCCCTATTTCAAAAATTCCAAATGATCTTCCCCCAGCACCAGTAGAAACCATGCGAACTTTTTCAAATACACCAAATACAGGTAATAACAACTATCGTCAGCGTGGCTTCCAAAAAAAGAATCAAAAATCTCAACCTCAAACAGGTACAAGCCGCCCTCCAAAACGAAAATGGTAAATTTTTTCAAATACATGAACACAAAATTTTTTCTTTTGTTCATATTTCTCTTCATTCTTTTTGGTGTTATATCTGTATCTCTATACCGATATGCTCCTCTTGTCATTCACAAAAATAAATCAGAGGTAACCATCCTAAAAAATATTGCCTATATCGATGATACCAATCCAAAACACCAACTCGATATTTACCTTCCCAAAGATAAAAAAAACTTCCCCATTGTTCATTTTGTGCATGGTGGATACTGGACGAGCGGTGACAAAGATTACTATGCTTTTGCCACCGGACTCTATGGCAATATAGGTACAACGCTCGCCAAAAATGGCATTGGTGTGGTAGTCCAAAATTATCGACTTTCACCTGAAACAAATATTGTAGGACAAGTCGATGACGTACGCTCTGCAATTGAGTGGACTGCCAAAAACATATCGCAGTATGGAGGTGACCATACCAATATATACCTTATGGGCCACTCGGCAGGTGGACATATTGTCACCCTGCTTGGGACCAATGTGAGTTTGCTGACAGAAAAAAGCTTGGATCAAAATATTGCTGGATTTATCGATCTCTCCGGAATCATTGATGTACCAAACATGATTGCGATGAGCGATGCGGATTTTAATAGCCGAGTATCGTTTCCTGTATTCACAAAAGATACTGAACACCAAAAAAAATATTCACCAAGCACATATATAAAAAATTCTCTCCCAAAATTTCTTATCATCATTGGAGAGCATGATTTTCCGATTATCCAATCACAGACAAATCAGCTCGTCGAGGCTCTTGAGCAAAAACCTCAGTACCATATTCTCCAAGGTCAAAGCCATATTGAAATTGTGACTCAATTTGGAAAAAAGAATGACGTTATCACTCCACTTTTGATCAATTTTATTGAACAAAATACTCGAGAAAAAATAAAAAATTCTGATTGACTTGAACAGCCAAAAAATGGTATACTTTGCTTGTTTTTGAACTCTTTCTGTGAATGATGCTTCTCTTCCAAAAGTTATTGCACTCGTTGGCCCGACCGCGTCTGGAAAAACAGACTGGAGTCTTCGTTTGGCAAAAAAATACCAAGGTGAAATTATTTCTGCTGACTCAAGACAAGTCTACAAAAAAATGAATATTGGTACTGCCAAATCACCTGGCGAATGGCGCTGGCATGCAGGGTGGAATGGTCTCAGACGCACATACTATGTTGAAAATATTCCCCATCACCTGATGGATTTTCTTGATCCTGGCAAACAATTTACTGCAGCTGAATTTCGTGACCGTTCGATCAAATATATAAAATTGGCAATAAAAAATGATCATCTCCCGTTTGTTGTCGGAGGAACTGGCCTCTATGTCAGTACCCTCGTAGACAATCTTTATATTCCACGCATCCTCCCAAACAAAAAACTTCGCAAAGGCCTCGAAGAAAAAACGGCCGAAGAACTCAAACAACTCCTCCACAATCTTGATCCCATCAGCAGTGAACGAATTGATCCCTACAACAAGCGCCGCCTTATACGAGCGCTTGAAGTTTGTATTTTGAGCGGACAGCCTTTTTCTGAGCAGCGAACCCGTGGAGAATCCATGTTTCAATTTTTACAAATAGCACCTGAACTTCCTCGAGATGTACTCTATGACCGAATTGATGCCCGAGTTGATGAAATGATAAAACAAGGACTAATCGAAGAAGTAGAATCTCTGATGAAACAAAAATACTCATGGGAGCTCCCGAGTATGAGTGGAGTCGGCTATCGTCAATTCAAAGAATTTTTTGAAAACAAAAAAACCAAAGAAAAAACCATTGAAGATCTCAAACGTGACACTCGTCGTTTTGCTCGCAGACAGCTCACCTGGTTCAAAAGAGACAAAACGATCCAGTGGTGCAAGACTTATGAAGAAGCCGAACAACTCGTAGAAAAATTTTTAGAAAAATAATTACTCCTATGCCTCCAAATCTTCCCAGCACTTTTGGTGGACTGCGACCACCGTCTCACAACATCATAAACACACCAAAAAATATTGGCAAAATTGGCATTCCTTCCAATATTGGCCGAGCCCAATCAACGCAAGTAAGCGTGCTCCAACAAAAAATAGATCGAGACAATGCACGAGTATCAATCAATCAAGTACTCTCAGCCAAAGCAGAAAATCTCGGACAAAGAACCACTTCTATCAATCGAGTCGGCGCACTTGGTACCAAGGCATATACTTCTGCCGCACGGTATCAGACAAACATAAAGGCTTCAGTCAATGATCAAAACAGCTATGATCCCAATGCACAGCAAAATGATGAAGCGAGCAATGACCGACGCTATACCTACATGCGTAAGCTGATAAAACAACGACAGGCCAAAGAAAAAGAACTTCAAAAAGAACAAAGCACAAGTCCACTCTCCGTCGGAACCGGACACAGCATGCACCATTCAGGAACAGGTGGTTTTCACAAACAAGTATCCAAATTTTTTCGAGCCAATCGAACAAAATTTTCCCACATCTCAAGTGAACAAAAAGGTATCTTTGAAAAAACGATTGAAGACAAACTCGAACACAAGGCCACGGGTTCACAAATTTCTCGCTTTGACCGTATAGCAATAAAAAAACAACTCGACAAGGCTCATGAGCAAGGCAAAATCAATTTGCACACAACCCAACAATTCAAAAAAATTATTGGAAAAATTGGTACATAATATTTATAAAAAAACATCCCTCGATTTTGCGGGGGATGTTTTTTTATAAGCTTTATTTCAATTGTTCACGAAGCATTTTTTCAAGAACCACAGGATCACCACTTCCCTGACTTGCTTTCATAGCCATACCAATCAAAAACTTGATCACCGGGTCTTTTCCACTTTTAAATTGTTCTACCTGAACAGGATTCGCATCAATAACCTCATCGACTATTTTTTTCAGACTCGTTTCATCTGAGATCTGTCCATAGCCTTTTTCATCCATAATATGGGTAGGATCAGCATCAACACCAGACTGAACCATATCGAGGAGGAGTTTTTGTCCATTGGTAGAATTAATTTTATTCGTAAAAATGAGACAAATAAATTCAGCAAAATTTTCAGGACTGAGTTTTAACTCCTCAATACTTATTTTTTGATCACTCAAAATACCCATAAGACGCGTGATCGTCCACCCACTCACCAGACGTGCAAGGCTTGCTTTTTGATCTGCACCGACATCTTCGTTCCACCGCTCAAGTTCACTCATGACATTTTCAACAAAGTTGCTCCAGTGCTTATCTTCGGTCAAAAGTTTTGCATCAGCATAAGAAAAACCATACTCCTCATGAAATCGATTTCGTTTTGACATTGGGAGTTCTGGAAGACTTATTTCACCGGCAATTTTGATCGGAGAAAATGGTGGAATATCTGGTTCAGGAAAATACCGATAATCTTTGGCACTTTCTTTTGAACGCTGTGGATAGGTTTCTTCTTTATCTTCATTCCAACCACGTGTTTCTTGTGGCCACAATTCTCCCTTTGACAGCAGTTCACTCTGACGAACAATCTCATATTCAATCCCCCTTTCAACAGCTCGAAATGAATTGAGATTTTTGAGTTCTACTTTGTTATTGAGACGAGCATCTCGCAAAGGTTTGACCACACCATCGACAATTTCAAAATTCCCAGCTTCTTGGACCGAAATATTGGCTTCACAGCGCATCTGACCACGCTCCATATCTGCATCAGAAACACCGAGTGTACGCAAAATGAGCTGCAGTTCCTGGCAGTAGGTTTTTGCCTCCAGAGCTGAGAGAAAATCTGGATCTGTGACGATTTCAACGAGAGGTGTACCAGAACGATTGAAGTCAGCAAGAGTAGTCCCTGTGACATCGTGATAAAGTTTGGCAGTATCTTCTTCGAGCTGAGCTCTGGTAATACCAATACGAGCAACTGGGCGAATATTTTGTTCAAGTACAAATTGCAACGTGATGGACCCTTTCTCAGCAATAGGCTCATCGTATTGAGAGATTTGGTATCCTTTTGGAAGATCTGGATAAAAATAATGCTTGCGGTCAAATTTTGAAACTTCTCGAATATCACAACCAAGTGCCTTTCCAATCAGTACGGCCCATTTGATCGCCTGAGCATTTGGAACCGGGAGTGTCCCTGGATGAGCCAAACAAATTTCACAAATATTGGTATTGGCATCAACTCCATCAGAATTACAAGGACAAGAGCAAAACATTTTACTCAAAGTATTCAATTCTACATGCACCTCCATGCCAATAATTGGAATATATTTACTCATAAAACATCATATATTTTTTTGATTCTACCATAGAAAAAAGAGAAAGAAAAGGCCCCTTTGAAAGAGCCTTTTAGAGAATTTCAACAGAAATTAATCTTTTGGTGGAGAGACAGAAAGTGGTTTTGCCTTGACATCTTCAAACAAAATAACCATAGAAATATTTATGAGGAGGAGAGAAACCGCACTTACCAATAAAGAGATAAACCCAGCAAAAGAAGTAAAAAAAGTATTGTTGAGAGCAACAGAGACTGCACCCAAAATATTGGTTGCGAGGACATAGATCAACAGAAAAACAACACCAGGGAAAGCCATTCGCCAAAATATTTTTCCTCTTCGCCCTTCTGTCAAAAAATTTCCTTGATGAAGACCTTCTGTAATTTTTTTCTCATCAATAGCTACGAGATAATAGCTGAAAGCATATCGGACTGAAAAATAAGCAAAATGGATAATTCCATACAGCATAAGAAGAGCAAACGCAAACAACAGATACAGAGCCGTCACCCCACTGAGATGTCCGAGGATCGCATTTTCAAACCACACCAAAGTAAATCCTGAAAAACCGATAACAAAAGGCGCTGAAACCAAAGAAAAAAATAACACCACAATACCAATATTTCGAGCCAAAAGATGTCGTGTCTGACGAAATTTTTCAATCAAACCTGTACTCTTTTGGTCAAAAATTCTTTCATGAACCGTACGAACCAAAACCAAATTGAGCCAAATATTGAAAATACTGAGCAAAAGCAAAGTCATTGCACTGAGCATCCAAACCATACTAGACGGAATACCAAAAGTATTAAAAAATAATACAAAGGTAGGATTGAACCCAAAGAGAGAGCTCAAAAGAGCACTCACAACCATGACAATAAGATATGGCGACCAAACTCGAAAGTCTCGCTTGAACAACTCAATGGATTTGTTGATAATATTTTTTGCCGAGAGAAGCATAGAAGACTATTATACCAAAAATTTTTAGAAACGCCTATTTTTGCTACGAAACATGCTGATGTACAGCAAGGTCCCCTTTGAAACTCTGATAGAGCATCACAGAAGGAATCATACCCATAGGAGCAGCAACTCCAAAAACATATACGACACTCATCAAAGAAGACATCGTACCTACAAAATTTTGCATTTCAACAAAAGCAGATAAAATATACAGTGGAAGCATAATTACAAGCATAGACAAAAGCGTTCTTCCAAATAGAGCCCACCACTTCCCTTTAATCATTTCTTTACTTTTTTTCAAGGATTCTTTCACTCCCCAGCCTTCTGTAGCAACACCAATCGGTGCAAAAGAAAACAACACAGAAAAATAAATAAGATGAAAAAATCCGTATACACTCAAAAGAAGAAAGAAAATAACAGTAAAATCAAAAGCTTTTGTCGGAGAAATCAAAAAACCAAAGTCTGTAAGAGTAAAGATCAAACTATAAAATGGAATAAACCCAAGATAAAAAGGCAATGCACTGACAAGACCAACCAAAAGAGCACTTGCAAAACTTCGCCAAACAAAAGGACGACTTTCTTTGAGTTCAGCGCCAAGACCAATTTTTTGTTGACCCAAAACAGCTTTTTGTGTGGTACGAATAAAACCAACCTGAATCCAAACATTCAAAATGACAAATGCGATCAAAGCAAAAATGATAAAAAAAGCAAAATACCCCAATCCTGCAGGCAAAATACTTGTACCAATATTCCCAGTTCCTGACAAAAAAGCGTTTTTTAAAACAATCGCAAAAGAAATACCCACAATCAACCCCAAAAGAATGAGAGACAAAAACATAAGTCCCACATAGCGAAGCATACTGGTCCAATGTCCTCGATACACTTCAAACATACCTTTGACCAACTCTTTGGGTGCAATAATCATACAGCAAACAATTTTAAAAAATTTAATGTAAAAGATCCTGAAGAAGTTCCTCAGAAGTTGTCTTCATTATATCAAGAGAAAACGCCGAGTTCAAGAGATGAATCTTTGTTCCACGACTGGTAAAATGATGTTGATACTCGTCGCTCAAAAAACAATCTTGTGCTTTGGTCAAAAAATCTGCTTTTTCAAACAAGGCATCATCATTTTTTTCTGTTCTTCCACCAACTCTTTTGAGTGCTTGGTCAATTGGCATATGAGTGAGAACCAGATGATCTGGAGCATGTTCAAGTGCATAGGCATTTCCTTCGATCTCGGCAATCTCATTTTGCAATAACCCTCCTGCCTGAACCGACTGATAGCAGAGTGATGTACTGACTCCCCTATCTTGCAAAATTATTTTTCCACTTTCTCGCAAAGGCACAAGCAATCTTTTGTAGAGAACCATACGATCAAGTGCATACGCATGAGCAATCGCACGTGCACTATAATCAGTCCCGTTGCGAATCATTTCCTGACGAATCCCTGCACCACTCCAAACATACGTTGGTTCAGCTGATATGATGACATCATAATCTGATACTTCTTCTGGCAAAGGATGCCTGTGATTCTCTTTCCAATATTCTTTGAGTACAAAAATTTTCTTCCCCTGATTTTTTAGGTGTTCAACCCAAAAATCAAGAATCGTGCTTTTGCCACAACCATCAATTCCATCGATAATAATCAATTTACCTCGTGCCATATTCTTTGCTATAGGTCACAAACGAAAATTTTTCAAAGTCTTCTCTCTTTTTTTCGTACCACATATTTCTGTCTATTTGTGGAAAAAATGCATCCCCTTCTACAGATTCATGAACATGTGTAATCTCCAGCACATCAGCTTGAGGAAATACTTGTTTGTATATTTCTGCTCCGCCAATGACCATAATATTTTGGTTCTTATATTTTTTTAACGCTTCTTCAAGAGTCGAAGAGAGTTCAACACCTTCAGGAACAAAATAATTTTCCTGACGAGTAATCACAATATTTTTTCGATTTGAAAGTGGACGAAATTTTTCTGGAATCGATTCCCAGGTCTTTCGTCCCATGAGCACAATATGGCCAGTCGTAATTTTTTTAAAATGTTCCATGTCTTCTTTTATGTGCCAAGGCAGCTTGCCATTTTTTCCAATGCAATTATTTTGCGAGAGAGCTGCGACAAGAGTAATCATAAAAACAGGTGTTTAGACAGCAATAGGAAATTCAATTTTGGGATAACTTTCGTATCCAAGAACTTCAGAATCCGTATATTTCCAATCAAAAAGAGAAGTAAAATTATTGGTTTGAATCTTTGGAAGTGAATACTTATTTGGATCACGGGTGAGCTGTTCTTTGGCTCCATCAATATGGTTCACATAAATGTGGGTATCGGCCAAAAATCCAACGAGTTTTCCTTCTTGAAGTCCAGCTTCTTTGGCAAGCAGATGGAGAAGAAGCGCATAACT
>CAYTKU010000004.1:3505-9578 GCA_964438795.1 uncultured Gammaproteobacteria bacterium | reverse complement strand
ATATGATTGTTTCTCTCTTGGAGCCACGATTTGTCAGTAATTCCTTTGATAAAAAATTCGAGTTCAGAAGCAACAACTTTAAACGGAACTTTTTTGGTGGTGAGCATGGGAAAACCTAAGCTCATATCATGTTCAAAATATGCTCCTGCAATCGAAAGCGCATCAACCCCTGTTCGATTATGCTTCATTTCTCCTGTTTCAAGAATTTTTTGTACGATATCGAGATATGCTTTCATAAAAAATTTATGATCCAGTGGTTCCAAATCCTCCACGATTTTTGGCATCCATGACTTCGACTTCTTCCCAATCCATTTGATCAACTCGCAAAAACATTGCTTGGCCAATTCGCTCTCCTCGTTCAATCTTCACTTCTTCATCTGTGAAATTGTACACCTGATAGAGCAATTCATCCGTATCTCCACAATAATCTTGATCAATCACACCCATACCATGCGGAATTGAGAGTCCTTTTTTCACAGGTGTACTCGAACGAGTCACCACCGAAAGCATATACCCTTTTGGAATTGCGATAATAAGATTGGTTGGAATTCTCGCAACCGTTTTGGCTGGAATGATGGTATCAACCCGAGAATAAATATCAAAAGCAACAGCGCCCGACGTTTGATATTGCGGCAGTGGAAGCGTTTTGTCAATCCGTTTTATTTTTACTTGCATGAAAAAATTTTAGGTATATTTTTTGACGAGTTCATCGAGCTGTGCATGAAGCGATTCTTCGTCGCCATTGTTATCAATATGCTCAATAGCAAATGGCAAAACCTCGAGAATACTTTTCTCAGTTGATCGTTCGTGATCAGCCAAAAATTGTTCGTATGTTTTGCTATTGTCATCCGTGTTCTCACCTCGAGAAATCAGCCGTTCATATCGAACCTTTGGATCAGCAAAGATTTCTACCAGAACAAAATGTGGAAGTTGGCGCAAATATTCAATATCAGCAGGTCTTCGAATTCCTTCTACAACCACAATTTGATTGGTGTCTTTTTCTACGTCTTTGGCCATTGCTTTGGCCATGATGTCTTCACCAAAGAGTGTACGAATCGATTCAGAAATTTTTATAATATTATCTCGATTTTGTTCAACATAAATTCGATCAAGGAGCTCTCGAAGCATTGTCGAAAAACGATAGGTACTAGCTTCATATTTTTTTTCGAGATACGCGGCTACAGTCCCCTTTCCACTTGAGATAAGACCCGTAAAACCCAAAATGACTTTTTTTGACATACAAAAGATTATTGATTTGAATATTGTTCCACTCCCTCATCAAAATAGTGTATTTCTATTCCGACCTGACGAAACATCTCTTCACTTTCTCCTCCAGCATGATAGCGTTTTTCACAAACGATTCGATTGATTCCAGCCGTGATGATCAGACGTGCACAGACAGAGCAAGGTGTCATTTTGCAATACAAAATAGCATTATTTATTGCTACGCCATTTTTGGCAGCTTGGACAATGGCATTTTGTTCGGCATGTGTGGTTCGTACACAATGATTGGTCTGATGTCCGTCTTCATGGGTGACGGTTTTCATCTGATGCCCTATTTCATCACAATGTGGAAGGCCTTTGGGAGACCCTACATACCCAGTGACCAAAATTTGTTTTTCTTTGACAATGACACACCCAGATCTTCCTCTATCGCAGGTAGCACGTTTGGCTACGGTCTGAGCGATTTCCATAAAATACTCATCCCACGAAGGCCGAGAATAATTTTCACTCATACAAAAAGATTATATTTGTCTCCAGTGTATCAGATGAACTGAAGCATCGTCAAATAAAATTTTTGCAAAAAAAATACCTCTCCGAGGAGAGGTATTTATAAAAATTACTGTGCGAGATCGACTTTGACAGAGGGTCCCATACTACTGGTGAGATACAAGGCTTTCATGTACATACCTTTTGAACTATTTGGTTTCAATTTTCGGATTGCGTCTACAAAAGCATTGATATTTTCTTTGAGCTGAGCTTCAGAAAAACTTGCTTTTCCGACTGAGGCGTGAACATTGGCTCCATCGTCATTTTTGAAAGCAATTTTTCCTTTTTTGAGCTCGCCGATCATCTTTTTTACATCAGAACTCACAGTATCTGTTTTTGGATTTGGCATAAGTCCTTTTGGCCCGAGCACTTTTGCTACAGAAGCCAGCTTCGGCATCATTTCTGGAGTAGAAACAGCGATTTCAAATTCGATTTTACCCGTATCTTTGATCTTTTTGATGTCTTCTTCGGTGTAGACAAAGTCTGCTCCTGCTTCTTTGGCAGCTTTTTCATCATTTGGTCCAACAAAGGCTGCAACGGTTTTGGTTTTTCCACTTCCGTGTGGAAGAGAAACAGTCGCACGAATCTGCTGGTCACTTTTACTTGGATCGATTCCAATGCGAAGGTGTACTTCGACAGATGAATCAAATTTTACAGTACTGGTCTCTTTGATGAGCTTGATCGCTTCGTCAAGAGAATAGGTTCTGGTCTTATCGACCTTGGCTGCGAGAGCCGCATAACGTTTTCCCATAGTTTTATGGTTAGTGGTTCAAACCCCTCTTCGATGAAAAGAGAGTCCCACAGAATTAAAGTGGCTTATTTATACCCTATTTTGGGTTTTTTGTCAATATACTCAAACCTCGAATACCGAAAGATTAAGAGCTCGTTACTACCAAAAAAGCGACATACCCAACATAAATAAATACCATCAGGGCACCTTGCCATCTTTCCACAACCCTCTTTTTTCCAACAAACATGACGAGAAATAACACCAAACTTGCCAAAATTGCCATCAAAATATCACGATTTGAGGCTGGATTGAATGGAAGTGGTCGAATAACTGCACTAAACCCAAGAATCCAAAATATATTGAAAATATTGGACCCAACAACGTTTCCAATGGCAATGTCTGATTGCTTTCTGTATGCTGCCATAGCAGACGTAGCCAGCTCTGGAAGGGATGTACCCACAGCAACAACGGTCAAACCAATCAGTGATTGACTCACTCCAAATATTTCTGCAATTTTGATAGCACCATCGACAATCCATTTTCCTCCGAGAACAAGACCGAGCAAACCACCAAGGATAAATAAAATCGATTTGGTATAGGTCAAAATTTTTATTTGTTCTGGTTCTGCAAGATCATCAGAGGATTTTGTAATACCAAATGTGTAATAGAGAAAAATTGCAAAAAATCCTAACAGAATAAACCCATCGATTCGAGTAATAGCTGAAAATCCTTGACCATCAATCAGAGCATCATTGGCCATCAAACCTATCACCACGGCTGCCAACAAACTCAAGGGAATTTCTTTGAGAACAGTATTTTTCTTTGCCAAAAGTGGATAAATCATCGCAGAAATACCCAATATCAAAAAGATATTCGCAATATTACTTCCAAGAATATTTCCAATAGCAATCTCTGTATTGCCTTTAGCAGCCGCAAAAATATTAACGATAAACTCAGGAGCTGAAGTACCAAACGCAACAATAGTAAGACCAATCACAATACTCGAAATTTTGAGTTTTTTTGCGATAGATGAAGCACCTTCCACAAGAAGGTCAGCGCCTTTTATAAGAAGAACAAAACCAACAGCGAACAAAAAATACGTTACCATAAAAATGAAGATGTATATGTTAATTCTTTTATAAGAATACTCTCTAAAACCCTCACTCGTCAACTAAAATTCTAGCACCTAGAGGTAACGCAAATACACGTATGCTGTACAGATGAGCAAACCAACGAGTGTGAGAGGAATCGCAACCTTCATGTATTCACCAAATCCAATCTTGTGGCCTTCTTTGGCTGCCATACCACTGACCACCACATTGGCCGAAGCTCCTACCAGAGTAGCATTTCCACCAATATCTGCACCGAGTGCAAGTGACCACCAGAGTGGTTCGAGAGGAAGTCCGGTAATAGAACCAATATCTTTTACCAATGGAATCATGGTCGCAACAAAAGGAATATTATCCACAATAGCTGAGAATATTGCTGATCCCCACAAAATCGTAAGAGCGGTGGCTGTAAGATTGCCCTGTGTCACTTCGATCAATTTTTCGGCCATCATACGAATCGCCCCAACATGTTCAAGTCCTGTAACCAAAATAAACAAACCAATAAAGAAAAATATGGTTGACCATTCTACTTCTTTCAAATATTCATCGGGATCATGTACAGTCAAAAGCATTAGAAGTGCAGCCCCAGCCATAGCAATCGTCGCGCCCTCAATATGAGTGATACTGTGGGTAAAAAATCCAACCAAAACAAGACCCAAAACAATCAATGACTTGACGAGCAAAGGCTTGTTCGTGATAGCATCTTTTGGATTGAATTTCATAATAGCCGCCTCTGCTTCAGGAGTAGAAACCAATCCTTTTCTGTACCAAAAATACAAAAGAAGTAGTGTTACGGCAGTAACGATTGAGGCAACAGGCGCCAAATTAAACAAAAAATCATTAAATGAGAGTCCTGCAGCACTTCCAATCAAAATATTTGGTGGATCTCCGATAAGGGTCGCCGCACCACCAATATTTGAAATCAGAATCGTACCAATCAAAAAAGGTTTTGGATTGAGTTTCAAATTATTGGTAACCACAAAGGTAACCGGAACCATCAGCAAAACTGTTGTTACGTTATCGAGAAACGCAGAGAATACCGCAACAATCGCTCCCAAAAGCAAAAAAATTGGAATCGGTTTCCCTCTTCCAAGCTTCGCTGCCCAGATCGCAACATATTGAAACATACCACACTGCTTGGCAATACTCACGACAATCATCATACCGATCAACAGTCCAAGTGTATTGAAATCTACTCCTTCCAGAGCAGCTTCTTGATGCACGATTCCCAAAAGAATCATCAAAACCGCACCACAAAGAGCAATAATGGTTCGATGCAATTTTTCTGAAATAATAATAGCGTACGTTATGACAAAAAGAACGATCGCAGCAATAAACGTATAATTCATATGAGATCAAAATTTAGTTGATACCCAAGACATCCCCCATTGCTTTTTTGATATCAGTTCTATTAATATAACCAACAAGGACTCCTGCCTCATCTACCACAGGCAATTGACGAATATGAAACTCTGAAAGAAGTGTCGCAGCCTCCATGAGAGATGCGTCAGAGTTACAGGTGTGAACTGATGTGGACATAAACTTTGCAATTGGATCATTTTGGAGATCTTGTATACGAGAGGCAAACAAATCACCTGATTCAAAAGCAGCGAGATGTTTATCTTCTTCGAGATAATCAGGGACAACATACTGAATAAGATCCCAACTTGAAAGAATACCTACGACTTTATTTTCTGCATCGACGACAACAAGCCCATTGGTTTTGGTACGAACCATGAGTTCAGCTGCCTCTCGAAAGGTTGCATCTGGAGCCAAGGTTACGGCCTTTGGCTGCATATACCCCGATACCACGTATTTTTTCTCTGGCATATTTATATGATTAAAAAATAGAAATGACGATGCATTATCATATATCATTTTTTTGAGACAGTCAAGATTTTTTCAAAAATTCTCATTCAATGATTTTGCTCAAGCTTTATGCTATACTACTTTTCACTATGCCAACTTCCAAAAAAATTTTACTTCGAGTCATTCACAATACCCTCGATGATGAAGGTGGAGCAGATCACCTCGATAAAACTGAGCCCTACTGTGCCAATGAAGGTGGACGCTATGTGATGCCCGCAATACGAGACGAAATAGGCCACGCCATTGAAATAGAAGAGCTCAGTCCCATAACAATGACCCTCCCTGAGGATCCAGGCGATCCAAAAGCAAAATATCTTGGTACAATCGTAAAAGCTGCCTCAGAAGGTATCAACCAAGTGTATAGCGCCTGCCAGCAAGGGCACAAAATCCTTTCGCTCGGAGGCAATCATGTGAGGGCCCTCGATGTGCTCGGCGCGATGAGAGTATGCCACGAAAAAGGTATTCCTTTTGGGTTGATTTGGATCGATCAGCATCTTGACTTCAATACACCAGAAACCTCACCGACCGGAAATATTCATGGGATGGTATCTGCCGTATTACAGGGCCGAGGAGCCAAAGAACTTCTTGATTTGCT
>CAYTKU010000004.1:1704-3405 GCA_964438795.1 uncultured Gammaproteobacteria bacterium | reverse complement strand
ATTTCTTGTATTCGATAACCACAGATTACTCCTTGAATCTAGCAAACATTTATCTTCCTCCAATAAAGTTTTTCTTGGGAATAAATATTTTTGTATTTAAATATCCTTCGACTTCAATACCTTCAGCTGTCCAGTTGATTTTTAGATCTCGAAACTCTTGTTCACTGAGAATATGTGGATTCGGATAATTTATTGCATGACCATAGTTTGGCTCAATTTTTTTTGCAACCCAAATAAAATAGATTGATCCGAGTGTCTGACGTTGTTTTATTATCGAAAGGCAATAGGGGTCTGAGGATTGGTAATTGATTTCATTTGGCTGACAAGACCTAAAAATTTCTTTTTTACTCCATGATATTCCTACCAATTGAGAAAATATAACTATTCCGAAAAAAAATAGGAATATACTCATGACAACAATTATTTTTTTCATATGTGTTTATTACATTTATAACAAAAAACTTAGTTCTCGTTAATTTCTTCGTTTGGTAAAAGTATTGCTTCTTTCGTACAAAAGCCAACAAGCCTATCGAGAATAATTACTAGAGGCTCAATTTTTTTATCATCATTTTCTTCTTGATATATCTGATGAAATAAATCATAAATCATTTGCTTTGTACAACCTTTTTCTGACATTTTAAAAGCAATACTTTCAAGAACAATATCTGTATTATTTTCATTTAAAGCCTTTATAATTTCTGATTTATAAGGATTTGTTATCATATTTGAAAAATTTTTTGTTATTTCAGATAATGCTTGAGTGCCTGCGAGGCTAAAATTTTACTTACCCATTATCTTTTCTAAAAATTCTACTGACTTACTCCGATTTCGTAATCTTGCTTCCTCAAGGGGGGTACCACAAGTGTCTATTCTTGTTTTTGCGTACACATTTGCCCCGTGGTCGATAAGAAGTTTCATGATTTCAATTTGTTCACGAATTGCCGCCTGGTGAAGAGGTGTCCAATCATTTATTCCATGCGCATCAATATCTGCTCCATTCTTTATCAATGTTTCAACAAACTGATAGCTCTGATTCTCACGATCAATGGCTGCATGAAGTGGGGTTCTTCCTTCATCATCTCTAAAGTGTAGGTTTACATTTTTTGAAAGCGCCCAAACCAAAACTTCATGTGTTCCACAATCAATAATGTTTGTAATCCAATCCCGTCCTAAAAAATCATCTTTCCCCTTGGGAAAGATACTCTGAACTTTGTAGATGTCCTCCAAAGCCTCTGTATCCCCTTCTATAATGAGTTTGATTAAAGAGTTGTAGTCGGGAGAATTTTTCATGATTTTTTTAAAAGCTACTAAACCTTTTATTCCGTCCGAAAATATTTTTTCTTTACATAGAACTATGTCACCTGGTTTAAATTGCCAATCTTCATCTACCTCAGAATTTTCAGCTACGATTTTATATTTACCATCATCAATTATCTCTGCTTTTACAGGACGCCAAACGTCAACCCCTTCATTGAGTAAGTATATAAAAATATTTTCGATCATAGTTTTATCGCAATTAGCTATCGCAAACAAAATGTCGTCTAACGTTCTTGTGTATGCGAAGTTGGCAAAGCCAATTTGTGAGGAGGCTTTTGTAAAAATCCGGAGCCTCTAATGTATTTGAACTACGCCCTGTTATATGTGTACTTTTCTATACCATTTAGCGTTGCTTGTCCTTCCCCTTCCGTAATTATTTTTTTA
>CAYTKU010000004.1:0-1604 GCA_964438795.1 uncultured Gammaproteobacteria bacterium | reverse complement strand
CCAATTCTTTCAATTTTTTTGAGTCGAATGAGCTTATCAACGGCTTGATTGATAGTTGGTCTTGCAACTCTTGTTGCCTTTGAAATTTCTCCGGAAGTTGCCTCAACCACCGTATCCAAATATTCCCATACAGCGAGCTGTTTGGGAGAAAGTAACTTTTCAATATTTTCTTTCGATAGCAACTCTACGGCCATTTGAGATTGTTCCAAAAATACTTCAAGAAAAAAATTAATCCAAGAAGTAATATCTTCTTTTTTTTGTTTAATCGTTTTTTGACTTTTTCGGAGCGCAATGTAGTATTCAGGTTTGTTATCCTCGATCAATTTTTCATGCGAAATATAGGACATGTATTCGTACCCAGACTTCAAAAGTAATAAATTTGTAAGAATACGCGAAAGTCTTCCGTTTCCGTCAAGAAACGGGTGGATATTTAAAAACTCAACCAAAAAGTTACTTATGATTAAAAGAGGATGGTGTGTATTCTTCTCAAGAGCATTTATCGTCCACTCAACCAGTTCCTGCATCTCTTTTGGTGTAAGATATGCATCGGTGGTATCAAAAAGTACGCCAAGCGATTTGCCAGATTCATCAAATATTTCTACTTTATTTTCTTGTGTTTTGTATTCTCCCCGATGCCGTTTATCTTTTTCAACGTATTTCAAAAGTTCTTTATGAAGGTGCTTTATTGTACTTTCATTAAATTTGATACTCCTCCACGATTCAAAAACATTTTGCAAAAGCTCGTAGTATCCTTGAACTTCTTGGATATCTCGCTGCGTAAACTTTTGAACTGAGAGTCCTCTCATCATTTTTTCAATGTCTTCATCAGAGAGTTTTGCTCCCTCAATACGGGTAGAAGCACCCGTTGAAGTGACCAAAACTGACTTTTTTAGGCGACCCAAAACCTGAGGACTTAGTTTCGCCCCTGCTATCCAATGCCCTTTTAATTCATCAATTTTGCTTATTTTTAGCCAAATTCCCGAAGATAGAGAGCTCAATCTTTTGTCGAGTCGATTTTTTATCATAAGACAATCTCATACTTTAACTATATAAGATTATATAAGATTACAAACCGTATGTCAAATTTTGCTCTCGTTAATTTCTTTGGCTGTTTTTTTCTATTCTTCGCAAGCCCTTTCCGTGCTCACAAATATTCCGTCGTCTTGACAAGTATGGGAGTTACATCCGTCATAATATGATTGGCCTGGTTGATATGCCACTTCATTATAAAAGCATACTTCACTAGCATATGCAGGAGCTATAGTCTTTGGTTGCTTTTGACTAACGGGTTGAACGACAAAAGGAGCTGGTACAACTTCATTATTATTCATCTGACTTCTTAAATCAGCCATCTCTCCTTTTAACTCTTGTTTCAACCCACGTACTTCTTGTTGTAATAAGTCTAAATCACCATTTGTTGCAGATTTTGAAGAGTTACTCATTATATAAACCATTCCACCGACAAATATGGCCGTGACGAGAGCCGTCAGAATGATTATAGGAATTATCGAATTACGAGATTGCGATTCCATAAGATAAAATTATTTTTACAGCAAAGCTGCAATAAATTAATTAAATGATACTATCATTAGTAAAACAAATGA
>CAYTKU010000003.1:12263-28804 GCA_964438795.1 uncultured Gammaproteobacteria bacterium | reverse complement strand
GAGAAAAGTGGAAAACTTTTGAGGGATTGACAAAATCCCTCTTTTTTGCTTATATGTGGCCCAGCGGAATCATCCGCTCAATGACGAGAAGGAGGCCGAAATGGCCCGCGGACGAGGGATTTGGAATCCTGACGAAACCCAGCCACGTCACTCGGGTGGAAATCCTCCGGGACCACCGAGTCGACGGAACGATGTACCTTCGAAGTGGGATCGCCCACTTCCTCCTGTTATCATCGTTCCCAAGGAGCGCCCGTCTCCGGCACGTCCTCGCCCCCGCGAGCCCGAAACTCGGTAGCGGGATAAAGTGCGTCAGGCCCATCGCCCCAAACAACAAAACGAAAGGAGAACAAGGAGGGGCGAACAAAGGATTTTTTTTCAAGAGTCTTTTGTTTGCCAAGAGAGAGAGAGATTTTACAGGTTTTTTGACCTGTTTTTTCATGTAAAAACCCCACTTGATTTTTTCCCATTTTTGAGCTAGTATAGTCAATACTATGAATAATGAACTCGAACAAAAAAATAGCTCAGAATCCTTTGACGAAGCTTCTCCTATTGGGCGAGGATTTTTTGCCTCAGCTGGGATTTTCTTTTTGGAAGTGATCAAGATCGTGGTGCTCGCTGCCATTACTATTTTTATTGTCAGATCATTTCTTTTCAAGCCTTTTATTGTCGAAGGACAGTCCATGGAGCCAAATTACTATGAGAGAGAATATCTGCTCATTGATGAACTCAGTTATCATTTGCGGGATCCTCAGCGTGGAGAAGTTATTGTTTTGCGTGCACCCATTATCCAAAAAGAATATTATTTGAAACGCGTGATTGGTCTGCCTGGAGAAAAAATCAAAATTGAAAATAACAAAGTGATTATCTATAATGATCAGTTTCCCCAAGGAAAAGTTGTTGAAGAAAAATATCTTGACGAGACAACAACCGGTTCTGTTTCTCTTCAGCTTGGACCAGATGAATATTTTGTCATGGGGGACAATCGCAATGAAAGCTATGATTCACGCAAGTTTGGTGCAGTCCAAAAAAGTTCAATCATTGGACGAACCTGGGTGCGAGGATATCCATTTGATCGAATCTCTGTGTTTCGAGCTCCAAGTTATAACTTTTAAAAATAAAAACTTTTTAAATTAATCTAATCTCTCTAACTGTATGCCGGTGAAGAAAAAAACAGTACCAGCAAAAAAGAAAACTGAAACCCTTCGATCTGCTCCCAAATCTCCAAAGAAAAAAGTCGTTCCATCTCTCCCAGTCAAAAAAATTCAGACCAAGGTAGCTCGACCCGTAGCAAAAGGAGAAAAGAAAGATCGTGAAGATCAAGGACAAAATGAAAAGAAAAAAAATCTTCAGCAACAGTATGCTCTGGTTCGTGGTATGCGAGATATTTTGCCAAAAGACGAAGACCGATGGCTCTCGGTGCAGCATGCAGGAGAAGATATTGCCCGTGCCTATGGATTTGGGTATATTGAGACTCCTGTGGTAGAAAATGCAAACTTGTTTATCCGCTCTGTGGGGAAGGGGTCAGATATTGTGGACAAAGAAATGTATGTTTTTGAGGATCGTGATGCGAGCAAAGTCGCGCTTCGTCCAGAAGGAACTGCCAGTGTTTGCCGTGCGTATATCAATCACGGTATGCACAACCAAGTGCAGCCAGTAAAACTCTGGTACAGTGGTTCGATGTTTCGTCATGAGCGTCCACAGGCTGGGCGATATCGTCAGTTTCATCAGATTGGGTATGAATCATTTGGTGTGCATGATCCAGTAATCGATGCCGAGCTTATTGCTGTTGGGTATAATTTTTTTCGAGATTTGGGGATCAATGTAGAAGTGCAGATGAATAGCATTGGGAATCACGAAGATCGTCAGAGATATTTGGTAGAGCTTACTGGGTTTTTGCGATCACGTCGTGGACAGCTCTCCGAAGAATCCAAAAAAAGATTGCTCAAAAATCCACTCCGTGTACTCGATAGCAAAGAACCTGAAGATCAGGCCGTACTCGAAGATGCTCCACAAATTTTGGATTGGCTGAGTGATGATTCAAAAAACTTTTTTATGAAGACACTCGAATATCTTGGCGAGATGTCTATTCCGTACGTACTCAATCCTCGTCTTGTTCGTGGTCTTGATTATTATACAGATACGGTATTTGAATTTTATGTTCCAGAAAATAGCGAAGCAAGTCAAAGTGCACTCGGTGCAGGTGGTCGTTACAATTTGCTGGTAGAACAGCTCGGTGGTGTACCTACTCCTGCGTGTGGTTTGGCTCTTGGTGTAGAGAGAATCATGATTGAACTTGAAAAACAAGGCAAAAAACAGATGCTTGAACGAAAAGATCTTCGCAAGTTGCCAGTATTTTTTGCACAGCTCGGAGAGCAGGCCAGACGTCGAGCCTTGTATTTGATTGAAGAAATGAGACGAGAGAGTACGACTGTGCATTTCAATCTTTCCAAAACATCGCTCAAAGGGCAGCTCGAACTTGCGAGCAAATTGCAGGCTACACATACTATCATTATTGGTCAAAAAGAAGTTCAAGATGGAACAGCAATTATTCGTGATATGGAATCTGGTATTCAAGAAATCGTGGATCAGAGAAAATTGCCACATGAACTCAAAAAACTTCGTCGAAGTGACCTCATCAGTGGATAAAATATTGAAAAAACGCTATTTGACGAAAAGCAATATTTTGTATATACTATATTAAACAATTATTTACTCTTAAAACCTTGTAAGGAGGTGAATGTTTTGTGTCAGAAGTACGACGTAGAAAAAATGAATCTTTTGAAAGTCTTTTCCGCCGCGCCAAAAAACAATGGCAGGCCTCAGGAAAACTCATTCAAGCAAAAAAGATCCAATTTTTTGAAGAGGAAAAAAGTAAAAATTTCCGCAACAAAAAAACCGTAAAAAAAATCAGTAAGCAAAAAAAGACTGCTTACCTCCAAAAAATCGGACGTCTTCCTATTGAAGAAGATACGTACCCAAATCGAAGAAAATAAGTTTTATGTCCCTCCGTTCAACTATTGTCGAAGCTCAAAAAGAGGCAATGAAAGCCAAAGATGCTCAGACCCTCGCGGTCGTGAGATTGGTTTTTGCTGCGATTCGCAATAGCGAAATTGACAAGGGAAGAGAACTTGATGATGAAGAAGTGATTGCCATTGTGCGTTCACAAAACAAACAATTGAATGATGCTATCAAAGATTTTGAATCAGGTGCTCGTCAAGATTTGATTGACAATGCAAAATCTGAAATCGAAGTTTTGAAAAGATTTCTTCCCGCAGAGCTTTCGGATGAAGAAATTCGTAGTGTTATCCAAAAAATCATGACCCAGTCTCCAGATGGCACTGTCGGCCAACTGATCGGGGTCGTGATGAAAGAGCTTAAAGGGAAAGCTGATGGCAACCGCGTTCGCGCGCTTGTCGAAGAGTTTTCCCCAAAAGGTTGATATTAATTTTTGAGTCCCAGGTCCCATGCTTCCTTGGATTCGCAGTGACAAAAGAAATTACAAAAAAGTGGCCATGAAAGCTGTGTCTTTCTTTATGGTCGCTTTTTTTGTTTTTTCTTTCGCCAGTGTAGCTGGAGCGCAGGGTGATACCTTTGGTATCAATAGAGTAGGAAGCTTTTTGCCTCTTGGGGGCGAAGATATTCGTATTATTGCTGCCAAAATTATTCGTATTGGACTTTCTCTCCTTGGTCTCGTGGCTGTGAGTCTGATGCTGTATGCTGGCTTTACTTGGATGACCAGTGGTGGAAACGAAGAAAAAATTTCTGCAGCAAAAAAAATCATGATCAATGCAACTATTGGTCTTGCTATTATTCTTGCTTCTTTTGCCATTGTTCAGTTTGTACTCAAGTCTTTGCAAAATGCAGTTGGTATTCAAGACAATGAAGCGGGTGGAGGACGTGCTGCATTGAATTTTGATTCATATCTTGGATCTGGTGGACTTGGTCGTATTGTCAAAGATCATTATCCACTTCGTAACCAAACCAATGTCAAGAGAAATACTCGTCTTGCTGTCACTTTTCGTGAAGCCATTGATCCTGCTTCAATCATTGTTGATTCCAACCAAAATCAAACATTTGGAGATTGTATCAATACCAATGATCCTGGTTTCAATTGGGGGCCACAATTTTGTGATCAGCTCAATACTTCTTCCGTAAAAATTGCAATCACTTCTACTTCTTCTGTCCCTGTCGCTGCTGCTGCGCTCACTTTGCTCGAAGGAGATCAGAGAGATGCCTTTACCTTTACTTTTCGTCCACTTTCGTCTCTTGGAAGTAACAATGCTGAAGTTGATTATACTGTGGAGCTTACCAACAAAATTTTGAAAAAAGATGCAAAAACAAGTGCGTTTGGTGGTGACCGACATGGTTTTTATCGCTGGACATTTCGTACTGACACACTTGAAGATTTTGATCCACCACATGTGGTATCTGTATATCCAGAAAAAGGCAGCAATCAGCCACGCAATAGTATTGTCCAAATCAATTTCAATGAACCAATGGATCCGCTCGTGGTTCAGGGTGCAAGTGGTCAAAATTCACCTTTTTCTCATATTATTTTTCAATCAGGCAGTGTACAAGGGGAGTGGAGAATCTCAAATGGATACAAGACCGTAGAATTTCTTTCCAATATTCCTTGTGGACAAAATAGTTGTGGAGATACGATGTAT
Organism: uncultured Gammaproteobacteria bacterium; assembly: GCA_964438795.1. Classification (GTDB taxonomy): domain Bacteria; phylum Patescibacteriota; class Patescibacteriia; order Magasanikbacterales; family UBA922; genus CAYTKU01. The sequence continues at coordinate 24,137 of CAYTKU010000003.1, read as the reverse complement.
TGTTTGCCAGTGATTTGTCTCGAGGGGGACAATCAGTGTGCAAATGATTATAGTGTACTTCTTCGTACAGCTTTGACCTTGAATCCAAATTCTTTTGAATCAGTAGCTTTGAGTGGTGTCGCTGATATGGCAGGAAATGCGCTCGACAATGGTCCTGAAAACATTCCTGATGGACAAGTTGCCAATCCTCATCGACCTGGTTTTGTTCAAAATGAACCAAAGATAATTCATGAGGCTGAAAAAGCTCCTGATAATTATTTTTGGGATTTTCGTATCAGTAGCGGTGTGGACAGAACAGCGCCTATTCTCGAAAAAGTAACTCCAAATCTTGATGCACAAGGTGTTTCTCAAAATGCTCCACTTCAATTGTTTTTTAGTAAACGTCTGTATACCTTTAGTCTCTCTGGAATTGATCTTGAAGAATATCCACGTCCTGCGGATTTGGCACAAAATAATCCAGTGTTTCGTAATCTTGGGGATATTTGGTTTCGTCCCGATGCTGTTTTGACACCAGAAGGGGATAAAAGCATTGTTACTCTCGATCATCGTGAGTTTGGTCCACAAGGGACAAACTTTTACTACTTTCCATTGATTCCAAGTAGTATAAAGAGTGTGACACAAAATTGTTTTCATCCTGGTCGAGGTCCTTTTGCAGAAGCTCAGCCTCAAGGAGAATTTTCACCTCTTTGTCAGTATGTCACAGATCAAAATGGTGAAGTCGTAAGACAAGATGGTTGTGTTCCAATTCCAAAAAACTTTAATAGTGATGAAGATACGGGATGTGTTCAATATTCCAATCCAGGCCTTGGTTCTGTCTTTGGCAGTACGAGTACATGTATGCAAATGATGAAGGGGAACCAAATTAGTCCAATACAACCACAATAATTTTTTGTATGAGCTTTCTGTCAAAAATTTTCAAACATAAATATTTTCTTTTTTCTTTTTTTCTTGTTGTTGGATCTTTCTTTTTTGTACAAGATGTTTTTGCACAGGGTGATACATTTGGTATCAATAGAGTGGGAGGATTTTTGCCACTTGGTGGCGAAGATATTCGTGTGATTGCTGCCAAAATTATTCGTATTGTTCTTTCACTGCTCGGTATTATTGCCGTGAGTCTGATGCTCTATGCTGGTTTTACTTGGATGACGAGTGCTGGAAATGAAGAAAAAATTTCCTCTGCAAAAAAAATCATGATCAACGCAACGATTGGACTCGTGATTGTTTTGAGTTCTTTTGCGATTACTCAGTTTGTTTTGAAAAGTTTGCAAGATGTGACAGGAAGTGGTGATGCTGATGGCGTTGGTGGAGCCGTGCAAGTCCCTGCCTGTGGAAATTTTGCTGAGTGTCAGGTCAATGCGGGTGGTCCTCGTGAGTGTGGAGATGAAGGATTTGTTGTCAAAAGTTTGACTCCACGTACACCCCTTGCTGATGGGACAGGTATGACCAATACGGTTATTCGTGCTGTGTTTAGTCGACCACTTGATGCTGGCCAAAATCTTCAACAAATTTTTCGATTGACTTCTGGTACCAATCCTATTCCAGTGCAAAACGTACGAATTTTAGAAGGAAGACAAGTAGTCGAGGCATATTTTGATCAGAGAACAGCTCTTTGTCAGGCTGATGGGAACAATCGAGGGTGTATCTCTCCTGGTGATTATTCGATTGAGGTCAATCCTGAGCTTTCTGCTGGTGGAGTACAACTTCAAACCAGGTTGAACTGTGGAGAATTTGATAATAAAGCAATTTTTCGTGTCAATCAGGACTTTTTGGATGTTCAAAAACCTTCACTTTCTTCGTTTACCTTGAATGGAAGAAATGCTTTTGCGGTTCAAAATCTTGCTCGTGGTTCCAAATATCGTCTCAATACTACCTTTGATGATCGCAAAAAAGATGCACAAGGTATTTCTTTTGGTGGTATTTCTTATCTTCAGCTTCGTGTGCAGAGTGAACCAAAAGATCCAAATGCTCAAAAAGCAGATTGGTTGTATTTTAGTGGACCAAAGAGTGGTTCAAATGGTGCGTTTTCTTTTGGTCAGGATTTGGTTTTTGGTGGTGATTTTGCTGTACCTGCACTCTACACACTCTCTCTTTTGACTTCTGATATTGACAACAACAAAACACTCACGACTTCTACTTTTGTTCTTGAGGGTGAGCTTTGTAATAATGGCCGCCAGGATGCAGGAGAAAACGGAGTTGATATTGGTGGAGCCTGTCTTGGTGATGGACAGTGTAATGCTGACTGGCAGTGTTTGGCAGGACAATGTGGAGCTGATGGCCGATGTATCAATAAACCGGTTATTCGTAATGTCGATGTTGGTGGAACTGATCCTGATTCTTGGGATGCTGCTCCGGGATCGTGGGCTACTATTATGGGAAATTTTTTTGGAGAACAGCCTGGTACTGTTGATTTTGGTATTGATAATAATAATGATGGTACGGTTGATCAGTGGGTCGCTGCTCCTTTTGCCAATTGTAATGGAATCGATGTTTGGAGTGACAAGCAGGTGATTGTTGAAGTCCCAAATATTCCAGCAGGAACAAGTACAACGATTCGTATCAAAACACCTGCTATTGGTGAAAAACCTTCATATGAAGATTTGAGTACAGATAACAATGGTCCAAAAAGTGGTCCCAATGCTGGTATTTTTAGAATAAGTAACAATAGTCATCCAGGATTGTGTGCTGTGCTTGGGCCAAATAATACCAATATTGCGTCGTCTACTGCCAATGTGAGTGCATTTGGTCGTGCTTTGGGAATTGGTCAAAATAGTGCTTTGTTTTTTGGTCAAGTCAATGCTCCAATACGTCAGTGGGGAGATCAAATTATTTTGAGTTCAGTTCCTCAAAATATGCGAGCAGGAAAAGTTGGTGTGAGAGCAAAAATTGGAGAGGATTTTACCAATAGTGTTGAGTTTGTGGTGGTGGATGGTGAACTCAATCTGGTTCCACAAGTCGATGCTATTTCTCCTTATCCTACCTCAACTCTCGGAAGTCTTGTAACGCTCACGGGTGCTCGTTTTGGTGCACATGGTGTGGTGTATATGGGCAATACGAGGGAGTCGGCCGTTGCTTGTGCTGAAGCTGCCAATCCTCAGGCTGAAGCGGCTTGTGCCAAGCTTGATGTGCTCACTCTTCCAGATGCTTGTGGAAATACTTGGGGAGAAAATCAAATTATTGGAAAAATTCCTCAAGATATTGCCCTTGGTCAATACTTTTTTGTTGTAAAAAATGATGCTGGTCTTCACTCTGATGGTGTTCGTGAAATTACGTTGGTTGCTGGTGCACCATTGCCAGGATTGTGTCGCTTGGAACCAAATCGTGGTGTTGCACCTCTTGCTGAAAATGCAATTCCATTGTCTTTGACTGGTATCAACTTGAATCCAAATCCTGAACTTTATTTTTGGAGCGTTGGATCCAATTGGCTTGTTTCGAGTCGAGATCGTGCTCCTGGTGCTGGTGCGCAAAATGTGATTCGTTCGGTTTCTGCTGACGGAACCAATATCAAAACCCTTCTTCCTGTGGGAAACAATGGTGTTTCTATGGTAACTGGTCCAATATTGGCTCGTGTGGCGGGAAATTTTAGTAATAGTGTTCAATATACGGTCAATGATTGTACTCTCGGAGGAGATGCACCAGGCAATAATTATCAATGTTGTAATGCAGGTCCTGAGCGAGGTATGTGGAAACCAGAAGGATTTGCTTGTGCTGGTGAAACTCGCAGTGCTGGATATATCTGGCGTTTTACCACCGGTCTTATTCCTCAGGTTCCACGAGTGCTTGAGGCCTGTAATGTAGAACAATGGAATGATCTTTCTGTTGAAAATTTTGTTCGACCATCTCCATCACCTTGGAGAAATTGGAATGTTGGTGATGCGTGTACTGATAGTGTAGTTACTGTTCAGTTTAGTATGCGTATGTCTGAGCTCAATTTGGCCGATCAGGTACGTGTGTATACCTGTGGACAAGGGGAGAGTGCTGATTGTTCATATGATGAGGATACTGATGTAACCGCCAACTATACACCAGTTTTTCTGCCTGGTCAGAGTGATATTTTGGAACTTCGACTCGCTCCAGGTGCTGTTCATGCAACCGGTACTTGGCACCGAGTCATTTTGGGAAATAATCTTCGTGCCAATGAGCCAGGTCTGGTTGAGTTTAACCAAAACTTGATAAATAATGCACCACTTTCTCTCCAGCGTACATTACCTGAGGCGGTTGATGGGATTACCGTTGCCTATAATTTTGATTTTAAGACGGGGGTGAATCGTTGTTCTCTTTTTGGAGCGGCTATTAGTCCACCAACCTATACCACACGTCTTCTTGGTAAAGTCCAAAACACGGCATTTCCTTTGTCTACAAATTTTGATAATCCTGCGCATCCATTTTATTTTTATGTGTGGGGAAGAGGAAAGCAATCCTGTAGTGTGGTTGATGTCAATGGTCAGGGATGGGATTGGAAACCAAGACAAAACAATGCTGCTGATGCTGGATCCAATTTTGCCTATGCAACAAAATCAGACAATATCAATGTCCCTGTAACGAGTACTCAATACTACAAGGATGTTCGTGCTACTGTTACGGCTCTTCAAAATACTCTTTTGGAACCAGTTTTGATTACTGCAAGTACCAATACTCTCGTTGATGGAGTAAATAAACGAGTGACAGGAACCAGTACACTCTATGTACAGCTTGGTGATCCTGTGGTGACTGAGTGGTGGCCTGAGTGTGGAGAATCTTGTACCAATGCTACGATCGGTGTTCGATTTAATTTGCCAATGATAACGAGTACCTATCGTACTGTAAATGGAAGTGCTATTCGTATTGAAAAATGTCTTGGGCTTGGTGAAAACTGTCTGGATACCATTCCTCTTGATAAAATTGATGATGTCAATCCTGGTGCTTTTGACCCATTTGAATATGCTGTGACGGTTCGAAACAATCTTGAAATGGATACACTCTATCAAGTCACGGTTACTGATCAGATTCTTTCTTTTGGAGGTGTTTTGAATGGGCAGACTATTATAGGGAAACCTCTGGTGCCAAAAGTATGGAAATTTCGTACCAAAATGCAAGATGGTCTTTGTATTCTTGATACCGTAGATGTTTTGCCTGGTTCGTATGCTGCAACACTTGTGGGAGAAAAAACAGCATATGCTGCGACACCAATGAGTTCTCCAAATCAGTGTAGTTCTCGTGGTCAGCGTTTGAATCCTTGGGCTTATGGTTGGAATTGGAGTGTCGAGGATACAAAAGTTGCTACTACCACTGGTTTTGTTACCAAAGGAATTCCTCCCGGATTTTGTAGTTTGAGCTGTCTTCCTGCTGGAAGTGATATACCTGTTGGTCAGAGCGCGTTTCTCTGTGGAAATGGAACGGTTGACCCAGGGGAGGATTGTGATGTGGCTCAGGCAGGTGAAATACCAGGTGTGAGTTGTTCACTTTCTTGTTTGCGTCCTGGAAATACCAATGTTACTTCTACGAGAAATCCTGCTGCTCTTGGACTCTGTGGAAATGGTGTAAAAGAAAGAAGTTTTGGAGAAGAATGTGATCCTGGAATTCCAGGAGAAGCTCCATACTGTACCAATACGTGTACTTGGTTAGGAAGTGAGAGAGAATTTTCTGGAGAACTCAATGCTCTTCAATGTGGAAATGGATTTATTGGTCTTGGTGAAGATGGTCTTATCAATCTTGGTGAGGATTGTGATCTGGGTATTTCTCTCGAAGAAGCAACACGGTTTGGCAACCCAGCCTTTTCTGCACTCGGTTGTTCCAATCGATGTTTGCATGAAGGAACTCGAATGTCACGGGCATACTGTGAAGACCCTGCAAACAATTTGACTGAGGAACAGGAAAATTCACCTGCTTGTTATAATTCTATTAGTATTTGTGGAAATAATGATCTTGAACCAGGAGAAGAATGTGATTTTAATCCTGCCAATACTCGTGAAGTAAAAGTATTTGGAAGAGATGGTCAGGAAAGTGTTTTAGCGGTTGATTCTGCTTCAGCTGTTTGTAGCAATCGTTGTATTTTGAAAAATGTATGTGCACTTCGTCCAAATATTTCTTCTGATTTTACCTGTGTGGCAGGAACTCCTGGATGCTCTGATCAGTGTACTCGGCTTGGATCTTCACCACTGTATACCCCGTCATCTTTGTGTGGGGATGGTGTTGTTGGGGTAGGAGAAAATCCTGTCTGTGAGCCACTTGAAATCGCTGGTGCTGATGCTATTGGTCAAGATCCTCTTCAGATTGTTACAGCGGTTGGTCTTGCTGTACCAAATCCTGATACTTTGAAACAAGAAACAACTATTTCTGCCGAGGCGAACACTGTTCGAATCAGTGTCAATACGACGACACCGCTTCGAAATCCAATTCGTGGATCAGGAGACTATTCTCTTCAGTGTGGTTTTGTTGAATACCCAGAACCTCGAATTGAAAATGGAATTGTCAGTGCCAACAATTGTCCAGATCAGTCACAAGGTGTTGATAAAAATTCTTGCTGCAAGGCTCGTCCACAGCGTGTAGAAGAGTATCCTCTCCATGGTGCAGGGATTGGTGATGATTCGCTGGTTTGTCAAAATACACTTATTTCCGCTGATTTTGATCGTGTTCTTGATGAAAGCAATATTTCAAATTCTGTTTTACTTGCTACTCTTCATCCTGCTGGATATGATTGTTCTGTTTCAGGTGAAGTCAATATTACGGCTGAAGTAAATAATCTTTTGGCTTTTGGAGGTGAAATTCCTCGTCTTGATCAGGGAGTTTTTGCTCGAGTTTGGGGTGCGATGAAAGAGTTTTTTGCAAATATTTTTCAATCAGTAGTACATGCTGCGCCTCTTCGCGGAGCAAATTTGAATAATGCTATTGAGCGAGAAATTGCTGATAAAGTATGGTGTTCTGGAAGAATTCAACTTCAAACATCAGTCCAACCAAAATTTTTGGCTGATGGTACTCCAAATGGAAGTTCTGTTCGATCTGTCGTGAGTGAAACCCTTTCTCCTGATACACTCTATGCGGTAGTTCTTCGTGGTGGAAATACCGGAATCAAAGATGTTGACGGAGTGAGTATTCGTGGAAATCAGATTGAGAATGTTCAAAACCAATTTCATAAAGATGATGTCTTTGTCTTCAAGACAAGCAGTCAAATTTGTAAAATCGAAAGTATTTCTGTGACACCAGATGCGTATTTGTTTGTTACCCCAAGTACTACTCATGATTTTCGTGCACAGGTCAATGGCACTGGAGGCAATCAAATCGTGAGTACTCCAGGATATGCTTGGAATTGGCGCTGGGAACCAACGGATAATGCTCTTTTTCGTCTCGGTCCACCTGCCAATACCGATGCAATCAGTATATCTTCGACAGGTCTCGAAGGAAATTTGACCATTGCTGCTCAGGCCACGATTACGGCAGATGCCAGTAATATTTCAAATGAAGTAGGAAAGGTATATGTTGGTTTGACTGATCTTACTTCACTCTTTTGTGAAAACCCTTGGCCATCACAAGCTACGTATCCGTATGAAGATGGTGTGACTGCCCAACCAGGTGCTCAAAATCGTAGAGTGAACAATGATAATTTTGATACGACCACAGGTCGATTTGATGGAAAAGCCCTTTTTCCAATTTCTATTGGCGGAAAAGCTGAATATCTCAACTTTAGTTTTGGGTACTGTGCTGATGCTGGTGCTCAAGCAAATAAATCCGATGATCTTCCTTTTCTTCGTCCTGTCGTCGAGGGAAATATGGCAATACCATCTACCTGTAATTTGACTGGAAATGTTTGTCAAAGAGATGCTGATTGTGCACCAGTTCGTCAGGGAAATATCATCAAAGACCAACAATGCGAACCAGGAAGAGTAGAAAATAATGAAAATCTTGCTCCTGGAACACTCAAGAAATTTTTATTCTTTAATGAAAAAAATCAAGACGTTATTGGTCTTCAGGTTTTTGAAAATGCAGCACGACTTTCTCCAAGAGATTGGTTTATATCAAAAGGATTCTCTGGTATTGAAAGATATCAAGATATTGTTATTGATGGATATAGTGCCATGAGTGATGGAAAAAATATCTATATTGGTAGTTTGAATGAATTATCGGATAAGCGTGTTCACAGTTATATGTATCTTTTTGGTATCAATGAAAATGCTCAGGCAAATACTAAGCAGGTTCTTGATAAAATAATAAGCACTCTCAAATTTAATATCAATATTCCACAAAGAAATAGCTGTATGCTTGGCAATGGTGTTTCTGGTGGTCAATATTTACCACTTGATCTTGGAAATATTGCGGTAAATGGACTTTTTTGTACGAGTGATTTTGATTGTCGAAATAGCAATGGTGTTCCAACAAGTACAAGTAATGGTCTTTGTGCGAATGCAAAAACAAAATTTCAAAATGATTGGAAACGTCTCAATTTGATACAAGATGTTCAGACAAAACTTGAAACCTATCGTAATAATAATGGACAATATCCTGCTCTCATCGCGGGTACCTATATTCCGGGATATACCAATACTCATTGGCCATCATGGAACCGTCTTCTTGAAGCAATTGGTCCTGTCATGCAACCTCCACTCAATAGATGGACTTCGTGTGGTCACTGTGCCAACCCAGAAAATGGAAATTTTGTGGCGTGTAGTACTGATGCTGATTGTGGTGTCAATGCTGGCACTTGTGTTTTGCCTGATGATGCTCAGACCTGTTGGAATAGTGCAGAGGCTACTTTTTCATGCCCAGTGCTTTCAAGTGTACTTGAATATAAAGTGACTCCACAAAATAATAAATATGAACTTTACTTACCACTTGAGTATTTCAATATTCAAGTAGGAGCACAAAAGAATCTTGTCACACAGTTTGTTTCATCGAGTCTCTATGAAAGTAGTTCTTCTTGCAGTGAAGATGGTCTTCAGGTTGTTCGCGCTGCGGCAGGTTCTTGTGGAAATGGCATTGTCGAAGCAAATGAGCAGTGTGATCCACCCGGAACGTCGCGTATTGCTGCAGCAGTAGAGTGTCCGCAAGGTCAAACCGCTTTTCGTTCATGTAATGCTTCTTGTCAGTATGATGATCCTGTATGCCGTCCTTCTGCAAGTTGTGGAAATGGCCGAGTAGAAGCTGATGAAATATGTGATGATGGTAATCTGAACAATACCTATGGGCATTGCAATAGTACCTGTTCTGCTCCTTTTGCTGCGTTTTGTGGCAATGGTACTCGTGACTTCAATGATCTTGATAGGGATGGTGTTCAGGATGCTGGTGAAGGATTTGTTGAATTTTGTGATAAAGGCGAAGCAAGATTTACAGCCTTTGGTTTTTGTGAATTTAATCCTTCAAAAGAATGTACGCTCAATTTTTTGCAAGGTGGTGAACAATGTGGTGTTGGTGAAGGGGAATGTATCTCAAAAAATGATCCAACCTATCATATTTCAAGTCTCGATAGCCGTGGACAAGTAAGTAGTTGTTCCAATGACTGTCAAAGTCAGGGTGGATATTGTGGTGACGGACGATTGCAGCTTCCTGCAGAAATTTGTGATGATGGAAATAATCAAAACCTGGATGGATGTAGCGCTTTTTGTCAAGCAGAAAATATGGCTTGTGTGAATGCTTTGCTTCCACAAAATATTGTCAGTGGAAATAATAATACCTTTATTACCATAGATTATACACGAGATGATGTTGCTCCTGTTTGTCTCGATACAGATGGGGATGCTCTGTGTCGAGGACTTGGTCTTACCTGTCAAGATGTGCTCCGAAGTGAACTGGCTGGTTTTGAACAAGGAGATTGTCCTCCTGGTGATATTGCTTGTCGAGCAGCACAAGGAGCCGCACGTTTTGAGTTTGTTACTTTTGGTGTAGGAGCTTGTCAGCAAAATCTCAATGCCAATATCAATAATACGGTACAAATTCAATGTAATGGTCTTCGTGCCAATGCGCCTGTTGCCGCTGCTGTTGTTGGTTCTTGTGGTAATGGTGAGGTAAATGAAGGTGAAGTCTGTGATACAGGAGCAAATAATGGGTTAAAGTGTAGTCCAGAATATGGGCGTACGTGTTCGTATTGTTCTGTTGATTGTCGTGAGGTTTTGACGGTTGATCCTATTGCTCAATGTGGAAATGGAAAAATTGATGTGGATGGTCGTTTGCCTTTATTAAATGGAGCCTATCAGCCTGAAGTGTGTGATATTGATCCTCAAACCAATGAAGTCGTGATCCGTAATGTTCAAAATCTTCCAAATGGAGGTGCTCGTCAGGATGTATATCAGACTATTTATAATGGTCAAACAGTGGCAGCGCAATGTTCAGACAAAGGTGCTTTTCGTTGTGAAAATAATTGTCAGCGATTGGTGAGTAATTGTATTGACTGTGCGGTATCAAGTGGAAATGGAAAAACTATACCAAAAGTTTCTGTATTAAATGTGCTTACTCCTGTTTTGGATCAATTCAATTCTACCTGGGGAAGACAGGTAGATAGAGTACTTGTTCGGTTGAACACATCAACAGTACCTTCAGGGATTTTTTCTCTCGGAGGAACCGGTGGTTGGTCAAATGGTTTGGCAGGGTTTATTGTGGAAGATGCTGATCTCCCACGAGGAAATCTTGAAAAATGGCGAAACTATGTAAAAGCATTTGATACTCGAAATTATAATAATTCATCTTGGATTTTTTCAACCAAACATGGATATCCTCTCGATATTAGCTATGGATATAAGGTAAGTGCCAATCAAAATGGACCTTGGGTCAATGCACCGCTCCGAGAATTTGACCAAGGAATTGAATCAAATGCTCTTTGTCAAAATGAGTATGGTTTGTACTTTAATCTTGAAGATACAACTCTTGCTCTTGGTGGGCAGAGAAATAATATAAATAGTGTGCTTGGACAAGCTGGTGCACAAAGTCAATATGAACGATATGGTTCCTTTTTTCCATATCCAGTAAATGGCGAATTTCGTTCGATGAACAATGAATATGTTGTTTCTCCTGCTGTGCCACAAGGAACCTTTCGAGTCGTAGTCAAGTGGAAAAAAATTCCTGGTGTGGATGTAACTTTTGCTCCAATTATCTACAATCGAGACTTCTTGGATCGTGCTAATGCAAATAATGATGAGCGTTTACAATCAACGATTAGTTATGCTCGCGCTCTTGCTCAAGTCAATCGTCCTCGACCTGCAAATGTGAATCTTGGTCTCAACCCTACGTGGCTTTGTTCTCGTATGGCACAACATCCTGGCACAAAATATTGGCTTTCAAATGACTGTATTCCATTTAACTATCGTGGAAATGCTCAGATGGGACAAGGGGATCTCAATCTCGATAAATCAGGTGGAGTCTATGTACATAGAACAGGAAGTTTGGCAAATCTTTCTGCTACGGCAATGACTGTGTTTACTGGAAATTATTTGGGAAATCCAAGTGTTGGAACCTACAATTCACCTTATGCTGTATTTGTAGAAGCGATCACACCTCAGGGGGGATTGCCTATATCATCATTTGATAACATGGATGTGACTCTGGAAGTGTATGATTATCGTGATGGACAAAATGCTGATTTTTCAATCTATCAACCAAAGCCAAATCATGTATTCAGTCTGAGGAGTGCTCGATTGAGTAGCAATGAAGGAATTGCAAAATATTGGCATGTGCTCAATTTTGTCAAAGGTGCCAATAATCTTTATCAAGTGAGTTCTGTAAGAGAAAACCAGGTAAATGGAGAAACATATCCACAAGGAATTACCGTAACGAATTTTTCGGATGTACTTTGTCGTATACCAGGAGAAAACTGTAATCGTGATCAGTAAGCTGAAAATTTTTAGAATGTGGATAGTTGTGATATAATGATTGTAAATTATATTATGATTGAAAATAATTATTCGCAAATTCCTA
>CAYTKU010000003.1:5667-12163 GCA_964438795.1 uncultured Gammaproteobacteria bacterium | reverse complement strand
AGAGAATACGTTGAATTCAAATACCAATGTTGAACCTGAACCAGAAGATCCCTATCCTCTTGATAAAGACAGAGATGGTGTCCTCGATACCGAGGAACAAGAATTGGGTCTGAGTAATCTTCAGTTTGATACTGATAATGATGGGCTTTCTGATGCGGATGAAATCGATGTGTGGAAGACTGACCCAAATAAATTTGATACAGATAATGATGGTTTTGGTGATGGATATGAAGTGGTCAGTGGATACAGTCCGCTCGAGGCTGGAAAAATTCTTCCTTAATCTCTACGTAAGAGTATTTTTTATAACCATATTTTATGTTTGACGATCAACCCGCTTCTTCTGGCCCCTTGGCCCCCAATAATCTTCCATTCAAAGAACCTCCTGATATTTTTGAGGGGACAGAAGCACCTTCTTTGCCGACTCCTTTTGGTGCTGAGTCGGCTGCTCCAATAAATTTTACTCCAACATCAGGTTCTCCGACCTCTGCTCTTGATGCTGGTATACTTCGCCCAAAGCAGGATATGCCTCCTGTCGGATCTCAAGTCCCTCCAAATTCATCGCAACCTCCGATTCTCACAGACATGAATTCAGTCAAGGAGCCAACATTGAGTCATGGTATCATGATAACGATTATGGTTGTCGTTGTTGGTTTTATTTTGGTTGGTTCTGGCTGGTTTGTGTATCATATTTTTACCAAAGATTCACCAGAGAGTGTTCCGGTTAATACGGTTGAAACACCAATTATTCCTCCACAGATTACTGAAGAAATACCAATAGTTCCTGTAGGCGTAACTCCACTTGAAGAAGAAACCTTTGTTACTTCGTCGAGTGTTGTGGATCAAGAAATTCTTTTGGGTGAATCGCTCGATACTGATGAGGATGGTCTCAAGGATAACCGAGAAATAGAGCTTGGATTAGACCCCTTAAATTCAGATAGTGATGCTGATGGTCTTTCTGATGGTGAAGAGTTGCTTATTTGGCGTACGAATCCAAAAAATCCTGATACAGACGGTGATACATACAAAGATGGTGATGAAGTCGATGCTGGATATAGTCCATCTGGTCCAGGAAGGCTTGCAGAGATTGTTCCTGTAACTTCTTTGGAAAACAATATCATCGTAAATAATACATCGACCGTGGATTCTTCTTTTTCTCCACCTTCAAGTTCTCCAAATCAAGTTTTTGAAATAGAGCTTTAGATCTTTTTTATAAAGTATGTTTGGAAAAAAAGATAAAAATTCTGCTGAGGTCCCAAAGCCGATAACCGCTCGTATTGAAACAATGCCTGGGGCTTTTTATGGTGGGGCTGATCCTATTATATATCCTCATTCTGAACAAAAATCTGTTGTGAATATTTCCTCAGCAACTTTGCCAATAGCAAATAATGTCCCAAAGGTACCTGTTCCTCAACAAAAACTTCCAATAACTCCGCCTGCTACTCAAAAAGTTACATTGCAAAAACCAGAAGTACTTCCACCTTCTTCGAACAAGAAAAAACTTTTTTTTGTTTTGCTGATTGTTTTTTTAATAGTTGCTGGGATTGGATACTTTGTGTATCTTCGTTTTACCGCTCCAAAGACAACTGGTCAAAATAATGGTCTCATTTCTGCTCCGACTTCTTCATTTATTGCTTCTCCACCGATCATTCCTGTGGTTCAACCAACGACAACGGAGAGTGGAATTTCTGTGGTAACGACTACTCCGACTTCTACTCCTCTTGTTCGAGGTGGGGGAGTATTGACTTTGCCAAGCGTTTCGTATGCCTCAAGTGTAGACGATGATGCTGATGGTCTGACAACTCGAGAAGAAGAATCATTTTTGACTGATCCAGAAGTGTGGGATACAGACAATGATGGGTATTATGATAGCCTCGAAGTAAAAAATCTTTACAATCCAAAAGGAATTGCACCGCAAAAAATTATTGATTCAGGTTTGGTGAGAGAGTATATTAATCCTGTATACCAGTATCGTTTTTATTATCCTTCTGGTTGGAGGGTAGATACTGTTGGTCAAGATTTTGGTGATATTCTTGTGAGTAGTGACACAGGAGACTATATTGAGATTCGGGTATTTCCAAAAGAAACGAGTCTCAATTTTTCAAGTTGGTTTTCCTCATTTCTTCCAGGAGAAAATTTTCTTTCTCTGAATAGTATGACCAATCGGTTTCAAGTTCCTTTTTATAAGCGTGCTGATAATCAGGTTGGATTTTTTGAAACACCAACTGCGGTGTATTCGATTATTTACTTTTATGGGCAAGAAAAAAATCTTTTTCCAAATGTAATGGAAGTATTGCTTCAGAGTTTTCGGGTAAGCAATAGTGGTTTTGATCTTCCGGTTCAACCTGTTCTTCCTGGTATTATTGTTCCAAGTTCTTCTTCAAGTAGTGTAGAAAGTTCTTTTGAAATAGTTCCTGCTTCTTCAAGCACAACTTCATCTCTTCAAAATCTTCCAATAAATCCGGATGATGTTGTTATTTAATTTCTCTGTTATGGATTGTACTGTTTATTCAAAATTTGTTTTGCCATTTTCCAAAAAAAAATTAGAACAAAATATTGTTCATGTCCTCTGTGGGCTCAAAAAAACAAAGGCATCAGTGAGTGTTCATATTATTGGGGATAAAAAAATGACCGAGCTGAATTTTCAGCATCGTGGCAAAAAAAAATCGACTGATGTATTGTCATTTGCTACCAATGAAGGAGAAGGAAATCTCTTTTCTGATGATTGGGGCGATGTATTTATCTGTCTTCCTCAGGTCAAACGTCAGGCCAAAGAATATAATATTCCGTGGAAAGAAGAATTTTATCGCATGATGATTCATGGAATTTTGCATTTGTTTGGGTATGACCATATGCAAGAAAAAGATGCAAAAAAAATGTTCAAATTGCAGGAAAAATTTTTAGGTGAAATTCTATGATGGTAGCTCGATTTCGAAAAAGTTTTTCCTATGCTCTTGGAGGTGTTTGTTCTGTATTTAGGCATGAACAAAATTTTCGTATTCAGGTTTTTTGTGGATGTTTGGTTTTGTTTTTTGCGATTTTTTTTCAGGTGAGTACTGTTGAATTTATTTTTTTGTCTGGTGCTTCAGCATTCGTCCTTGTTTTGGAGATTATCAATACGGCTATTGAACGATCACTTGATATTATAAAACCTCGGCTGTCTGAACAGGTAAAAATTATCAAAGATATTATGGCAGGAGCTGTTTTGATTGGTTCTATTTTTGCTCTTGTTGTGGCAATTTTTATTTTTTGGCCATATCTGTTATCAAAGTTGAGCGATTTGCTCATTCATGGTACAATATAGAGAATTATTCCCTTATGGCACGTTCAAAATCTCAACCATCTCTTATTACAGGGCTTGATATCGGATCAAGTGCTATTCGTATTGCTGTTGGCCAAACCGGAGTTCGTGCTGATGGTAAAAAAGAACTTCAAATTATTGCGACTGCTGAGGCACCTTCAGAAGGTCTTCAAAAAGGCGTGATTGTGAGTATTGAAGAAGCCGTTTCTTCAATTTCGAGTGCCTTGGAGCAGATAGAGCGTATGACGGGTATACCTATTACCAATGTTTGGATTGGTATTTCTGGTATGCATATTCTTTCCCAAAAAACTCGAGGAGTCGTCGCTGTGGCCAAACCTGATGGAGAAATATCTGACGAAGATGTCAATCGTGCGGTAGACGCAGCCAAAACTATTGCAGCTCCACTCAATTATGAAATGCTTCATTTGGTACCTCGTCATTTTTCGGTTGATGGGCAGCTTGGTATCAAAGACCCGGTCGGAATGACAGGTATTCGCCTTGAGGTTGAAGCGCAGGCTATTTATGGTCTCACGAGTCATTTGAAAAATATGACCAAGGCTGTCTATCGTACGAGTGTCGGTATTGATGCTGTGGTCCTCTCTGTGCTTGCTACGGCAGATGCTGTTCTCAATACAAGACAGAAAGAACTCGGTGTTTTGGTCGTTGATTTGGGTGGATCAACGACGACTCTTTTGGTATACGAAGGCGGAAATGTTATTCATACGGCTGTTTTGCCTATTGGCTCTGATCATATTACCAATGATTTGGCTTTGGGCCTTCAGACATCGATTGATGTTGCCGAAAAAGTAAAAATTCAGGTGGGTTCTTGTATAAATAAAAATGTGAGTAAGCAAGATGTGATTGACTTATTTGATTTTGGTAACCCGACACATGAAGAAGTTTCTCTTCTCTATATTACTGAGATTATTCATGCGCGTGTTTCAGAAATTCTCGAGCGTATTGACAAAGAACTCGTTTCTGTTGATCAAAGTGGTATGTTGCCTGCAGGTGTTATTTTTATTGGTGGTGGATCAAAAATTGGTGGTTTGGTAGAACTTTCGAAGCAAAAATTGCGTATGAATGCTGCTCTTGGATTTCCTTTGGATATTCGTACGGTAACAGAAAAAGCCAATGATGTTTCATTTGCTCCTGCTATCGGTTTGGTCAAATGGGGGAGTGCCTTTTCGGAGAGTAGCGAAAGCAAACGTACGAGTTCATTTTTGTCTGGTGGTCCACAAAAATTCGTAGAAAATGTGCGAAAAGTATTTCGTTTTCTTGTTCCATAAAAATTCAAGAAGGGGAGGGCTTGAAAGTTCAGGCCTTTTTTTGTCTTTTTTCCATTTTCTTGACAGTACGGTATAAAGCCGTTACACTATAAATACAAATATTTTGCTAAACATCGAACAATTTTCTTGTTCAACCTATCACTATACTTTCTAAATATCCCTTATTATGCCTCAAGTGAAACCTGAAGTAGAAACATTTGCAAAAATTAAAGTCATTGGTGTAGGGGGATCTGGTGGTTCTGCTGTCGATCGAATGGTTCGATCGGGTATTCGTGGTGTGGAATTTATTGTCATGAATACTGATGTGCAGGCACTTCATCACAATAGTGCCTCAGGCAAGCTTCATATTGGAAAAACCATTACTCGCGGGCTTGGTGCTGGTATGGATCCTGATGTTGGGAAACGTGCGGCTGAAGAATCTCAAAATGAAATCCGTGAATTTCTCAAAGATGCTGACATGGTATTTATTACCTGTGGTCTTGGTGGTGGAACAGGGTCTGGTGCGAGTCCTGTGATCGCTCAAATTGCCCATGATATGGGTGCTCTTACTGTGGCTGTGGTTACCAAACCTTTTTCTTTTGAAGGAGCACAACGTCGCGCGATTGGTGAAGCTGCATACAATGCACTGGCTGCACAGGTAGATACGATTATTACTATCCCAAATGACAAAGTACTCCAAATTGTTGACAAAAAAACATCTCTTCTTGATGCTTTTAAGATTGTTGATGACGTGCTCCGTCAAGGGGTTCAAGGAATTTCTGAACTTATTACCGTTCCAGGACTCATCAATGTGGATTTTGCTGATGTGAAGACTATCATGAAAGATACTGGATCAGCTCTGATGGGTATTGGGGTTGGAAAAGGAGAAAATCGTGCTGTTGAAGCTGCCAATGCTGCCATTAGTAGTCCACTCCTCGAACTTTCAATTGATGGTGCACGAGGAATTTTGTTTACTATTACAGGTGGCAGTAGTCTTGGTATGCAAGAAGTTTCAGAGGCTGCAAAAATTATTACCAGTTCTGCTGACACCAATGCCAAAGTTATTTTTGGTACGGTGATTGACGAAAGTCTCGGAGAAGAAATTCGTGTTACGGTTATTGCAACTGGTTTTGAAGAGCCTGAGAGAAAAGCACGTCAAAGTGAAGAAGATGCTCAAAATCTTTTTAAAAAACCTCAGCTTACTGCCCCAACCTTTGTAAAAAAGAAAGCATCAGAGATGTTTCGAGAGCCTGTTCGTGAGATCATTCGTGAAACGTCGATAAAAGAAAAAGAAGTTGAAGTAGATGTAGTCGAAGAAGTTGAAATAAACCCATTTAATTCAAGAACATTGAATAGGCCTGCGACTCCTCCTCAAAGCATTTCAAATGCTCCAAAAAAAGATGACACTGAATCAAGTGAAGATCTTGAAATTCCTGCGTTTATTCGTCGTAAAATGGGGATGTAAGCCGCTTCGCGTCATATTTTTCTATGCATTGTCCTGTTTGTCCATCGAAAGAAACAAAGGTTGTGGATACGCGTCTCGGTTCTGACAAAATGGCAGTTCGTCGTCGACGAGAATGTGAAAAATGTCATTATCGTTTTTCAACCATTGAAGAAATGGAACTTCTTGATATTGTGGTGGTAAAAAAAGATGGACAAAGAGAAGCGTATTCGCGCTCAAAAATGAGTAAAGGAATAGAGCAATCATTGACCAAGCGTCCTTTTACTCAAGAAAAATTTGATCTTCTTCTTCATGCTATTGAAAGAGATATTCAAAAAAAGAAAAAACGTGAAGTGACGAGTAAAGATATTGGTGAAATTGTGATGAAGCAACTCAAGCGTTTTGATACGGTTGCCTATATTCGTTTTGCGTCTATTTATCGGGCGTTTGAAGATGTCAAAACATTTGAAAGTGAAATTCAGTCTTTAAAGA
>CAYTKU010000003.1:0-5567 GCA_964438795.1 uncultured Gammaproteobacteria bacterium | reverse complement strand
TATCGGGCGTTTGAAGATGTCAAAACATTTGAAAGTGAAATTCAGTCTTTAAAGAATAAAACGTAATTTTTTTCGTTACACTTCATATTTTCTCTGGCCGTTCACTCGCCCTGCGAGCTCGTTCACTAAGTAACTCGTGGCCTCTCCACCGACATAAGTCGGTGGATCCATGCCCGGCCACTTCGTTAATTTGCCAGAGAAAATATTGCGTGTATCTTTTAAAAAATTCTCTTAATAAAAATCTTTTATGAAAAAAAGAACCAAAATTGTTTGTACGATTGGTCCGGCTTGTGAAAGTCCTGAAATATTGGTAAAAATGATTGAAGCTGGGATGAACGTAGCACGATTAAATTTTTCTCATGGGACGTACGAAAATCACCAAACACTTTTTGATAATGTTCGCAGTGCCGCAAAACAAACAGGGCAACCCATTGCGATAATGCAAGATTTGCAAGGGCCAAAGATTCGAGTGGGAGTATTGCCTGAAGCTGGAGTTAATTTGATAGAAAATGAAAATGTGATTTTTGATACAGCCCTCGATACGTATGCTGGGGAAGCTTTGCCAGTAGATTATCATGAACTTCATCAGTATCTCAAAGCAGGGGAGAGGTTGCTCCTTTGTGATGGAAAAATGGAAACAGAAATTGTGAGTGTTGATGGTACACGAATTACCACCAAAGTAAAATCTGGTGGAATTTTGACTTCACATAAAGGTATAAATGTTCCGGATTCTACCTTGGATGTGCGGGCAATGAGTGAAAAAGACAAAGAAGATGCAAAATTTGGACTGTCTCTCGGAGTAGATTTTATTGCTCTTTCTTTTGTGCGAACGAGTCAAGATATTATTGATCTACGAGAACTTTTGACACGGGAAGCGATAGAAAAAAATATTGATAATACTTTTCCAGTAAAAATCATTGCAAAAATTGAAAGACGTGAGGCTGTCGAAAACATTGAAAGTATTCTTGAAGTCGTCGATGGTATTATGGTAGCGAGAGGTGATCTTGGTCTTGAAATTCGTGAAGAAGAGGTTCCTGTTATTCAAAAAAAACTTATTGCATCAGCACTCAAAAAAAATAAACCAGTGATTGTGGCAACACAGATGCTCGATTCTATGCAAGAGAGTCCTCGTCCGACCAGAGCAGAAGTATCAGATGTAGCGAATGCTGTTATTGATCATACAGATGCTGTTATGCTCTCCAATGAATCAGCTGTAGGAAAATATCCAATTGAGACAGTTGAGGCTATGGAAAAAATTATTTGTGAAGCCGAAGCTTCGGATTATGATGCTGTACCTATGGATTATCATATTCACAAAGGCGAAACGGTCAATACTATCATGCAAGAAATTGCACGCCTCCTTGTAGACCGAACACAGGCTCAGGCCTTGGTTTTTGCCAACCATAATCCGCAGATGGCTCGTATCATGAGTAGTTTTCGCCCTGAGCTCCCGATCATGGTACCAGCTCGTGATGAACGAACCTTGCACCAGCTCAATTTGAGTTGGGGAATCGTCCCGATCTTTTCGCAGGCGCTTACAAAAGATGCCTTTGTTGGGGAAGTAAAAGAACATCTTTCTTTGCCAGCAGAAGTCGTGGTGATTGGTTCTGCTTCACTCGATGCTGAAGAACTCTCTGTACTCGAGATTGTGCATCTTGGATAAATTTTTATGGCAGATATTACTCTTGATCAATTTAGTGGTCCATTTTCTCTTCTCATTAGCTTGATTGAAGATGAAAAACTGTCTTTGACTGAGGTTTCGCTTTCAAAAGTTACTGAGCAATATTTGTCATACCTTGAAGGACTTGATGAAAAAAAAGCAGAAGAACTCTCAGATTTTTTGGTTGTTGCTTCACGATTACTTCTTCTCAAAGCTCGACTTTTATTGCCTCAACTCCAACCACTTGAAGATGAAGGACCAAATTTGGCAGATCAGCTCCGTCTGTATAAAATGTTTGTCAAAGCGAGTCGGTATATTCAATCATCGTGGATTTCTTCTCGTATTTCGTATGGGCGTAGTGAACCTATGAGAAAAGCAACAGAATTTGTGATTCCAGGAAATGTCACGACTCTTTCTGTGCATGAGTCCATGCTTCGTTTGTTGAAAAAGATTCGTCCACCAAAGCCTCTCCCACAAGTAAATATTGACAAGTCAGTTTCACTTCGTGATACGATTGATCAATTTAAAAATATTTTAAAAAAATTGAATGAAATAACTTTTGATAAAATGATATCGGAAAAAGCAAATAAAACAGAAATTTTAATTAGTTTTTTGGCAATTTTGGAGCTGGTAAAGCAGAGGATGGTCACCTTGCAACAAGAATCTACATTTGCTACTATACACATTCAAAAGATATGAATCTTCAATCACAGATCGAATCTATTTTATTTGTAGCTTCAAGGCCACTTTCTCTCAAGGCTTTGGTTCAGGCAACGGGATTTTCTTCGGAAGATGTCCTTGTTGCGCTCGAATCTCTTATTACCAAGTTCAACCAAGAAAATTCAGGTATTCATATATTGCAAAATGAAGATACGTTTCAAATGGTTTCGAGTCCTGATGCTGTGGATGTCATTGATACATTTATTGAAAAAGAAATAAAAAGTGAACTCACTCGTGCACAGCTTGAGACTTTGACGATTGTTGCCTATCGAGGACCGATTACTCGTCCAGAGATTGAACAGATTCGTGGTGTAAATTGTGCTCTTATATTGCGCAATCTTTTGCTTCGAGGTCTGGTCGAAGAAAGAGCTGAAGCAAATGATTTGACTGCATCATTTATTCTTTCTGTTGATGCCCTTCGAGTGTTGGGGATTCAAACGGTCAAAGATTTGCCTGAATATGAAACGCTTCATTCTCATGAATATCTGGAGCATGCACTCCAAAATGAAATACATGATACCTAGTTTTTTTGTACAGAAATTATTGTATGGATGAAATGCAAACAACTCCTCCAAATTCTCAAATTACAGGAACGCCAATAGAAAATATACCTTCTCCGACACCTCCTGTACCAATTGCTTCTTCTTTTCCAAAGAAGGATTTTTTTTCTAATATGTGGAGAAATATTGTTGCTGTAATTTTACTCGTGATGAGTGCCAGTCTTACGCTTTTTTTCCTTCACAATCAAAATAAAATGTGGCAAGCTTTTGAAGCTTGGGCTGGGCTTGATTTTATTGGTCTTTTGCAGAAGAAAAATTTTAGTTTTAGCAAAGAAGAAGCTCTTGTTATACCAGTACCACCTCCGCCACCGATTCCAACCTTGGTTGGGACACTTCCTCTTCCTGAGGAATTTACGGCTGGTTCAATTTTGGTAAAAGATACTATCACGGGGGAGGTTTTGTTTAAAAAAAATGAATATGAAAAACGCCCGATTGCGAGTCTGAGTAAACTGCTTTCAGCTCTTGTTGTGCTCGAAAAAAATCCTGATTGGCAAAGTACCACCACCATCAAAAAAGATCCAGATATTGCAGATGCTCATTTTTTGAATGGAGAAACGTATACTCTCGAGGATGTGTGGAATGCAGCTTTGGTTGGTTCATCCAATCAAGCGATTTTGTCACTGGTTGATGCGATCTTTGGTGACAGGATTACTTTTGCTGTTGCTATGAATCAAAAAGCTTTGGAAATTGGTATGCAGGATTCAGTCTTTGTAGAACCAACAGGACTCAGTAGTGAAAATATATCGACAGCATCAGACGTTGTGTTGCTCCTTGATGAGGCGCTGCGCCATACAAAAATTCAGGAAACACTGCTGCTCAAAGAAATAACAATTTCACCGGTTGGAAAAAAGAAGCCACATCATATCTGGAGTACCAATTGGTTGTTGCTTGGTTGGATACCAAATACGATTGCTGATTTTCGTGGTGGAAAAACTGGATACATCACAGCTTCAGGGTATAATTTTGGGATGCAAATAGCACAAAGAGATGAAAAAGTTATTGATGTTGTTATTCTTGGTGCGAGTAAACATGAATTGAGATTTTCTGAGGCAAGAGATATTGGCAAAGCGATCTTTGAATCGTACCAGTGGCCGATAGATACTGTTACTTCAACTGTTGAAACTTCAAGTCAATAAATAAAGCCGCAAAGAATTAATGTATACAAGTATATGTCCAATCAATCAAAATATGGAAATATTCGAGAATTACTCGATACAATCCGTGCCATCGCACAGGAAGGTTTATCATATTCTCAAAATGAATATGATAGTAACCGATATACCAAGCTGCTGGAACTTGCGCGTAACCAGTACGCTTCAATTACTGGTTTGAATATCACAGAAATTCAGGAAATTTTTCGTAAAGAGCAAGGAAGTATAACTCCGAAAGTCGGAGTTGATATTTCCATTATGAGTGACAAAGGAAAACTTCTCCTTTTAAAAAGAAAGGATGGTACTTGGGGGATGCCAGGTGGGTGGGCAGATGTTGGTGAATCTCCATTTGAAACTGCAGAACGAGAGGCCTTTGAAGAAACAGGTATTACTATTACTCCTGTTGGATATGTCACCATAGCACACAAAACACCTGCGTCCTATCCCGGATTTGTAAGTCAGGTGAATATATGCGTCATGTCAAAACAATTACCCGCAGATCAATCTGTTGTATTGAGTTCGGAGCATTTAGACTACCGATGGATAGATGAAAATGATTCTGTAGAAGACTGGCATCCTGGACAAAAACGCTTGCTTCTTCGTGTTTTTGAAGCCTACCGTAACCAATCATTTATTCCTGATACACATTAGTAATAAAAACCTATGTCATCAAAATTTTTTGTAAGAGAATTTTCTCTCATAGAGGAAAAGTCTAGATAGCTTCAAAAAAAACACTCTTAGAGTGTTTTTTTATGTGTAGTATTGTTGATTAGTTTTATCTGATGTAGAGGCAAGGAAGTCATTCAAAAAAATTCAGAACAGTGAGTGGAGCTACACAGCATACAATTTCAGGTTTTTCTTTGGCGACACTCCAAATTTGATTAAAGGGTGGCATCAAAAACCTCAAACCCAAAAGCCCTAATTTGTTCGAACATTCTATCCATTAAGCTGTACTTCTCACAACCATAATCTTTAACCTCTTTTCCGTTTTTGAGATATTCAAAATAAATATATGAATTTTTGCAATCAATACGCTGATCGCCCTCGACATAAAACCCTTTACGGGTATCGCTGTAGTAAAGGAGAAATTTATCATTTGACATATCCATTACCATCGCGAAATAATCTTTGGTTTCTGAATTATTATAAATATTTAACGCCAAACAAGTATTTAGGTTTCTGTTGAATATGTATTTACTTTGCCCAATTTCATCGCCCCAATATTTATCTTTTTTAAGTTCATATAATTGGGCGCACTTCAAAGTTTGATCAACGACACTGACAACTTTCTTATTTGTATTTTTATACCAAAAAAGTCCGAAAATAATAAGCAAAATTAGTAAAACACCGATTACAAGATTCTTATTTATCCTATCCATATGATTAAAAAATTTTCTTCCCCAAAATTTTTTTGAGTTTCCTTTTTGGTGCCGATGGGGAGAATCGAACTCCCAAGCCCGAAGGCACACGATTTTG
>CAYTKU010000002.1:9257-30665 GCA_964438795.1 uncultured Gammaproteobacteria bacterium | reverse complement strand
TTCTCGTGGAGACCTTCGTGGCATAGTGGAAGAGAATATTTGAAATCATAGTATATCATATTTTCTCTCTTTAGAGTAAAAAAGCAAAAAATCTTGTCCACAGTCGACCAGTTTGACAAAATGTCTCTTATACTATACACTTACGGCACCTTAAAATTTCGTAAAAACCTTAGAGACCACCCTGGCCACATGTCTGAAACTGGAGCTAAATTGTGCAAGATTTAGCGGAATACTCTTCGGTCGAGCAGTAAAAAGAATTATGTTTCAACTGCCCGTTTGGCCAAAAAAATAACCAAAAATCCTTTAAAAAGGATTCTTTTGTGTTTTTATATATTCAATTTTCCAATTTATCCACTTAATTCTCATTTGATAGGAGATAGGTGATACGCGATAGTACTTTGAGAAAGGAATTTCGCTTATCAGATATCTCTTATCACATATCTTTAATTTATCGCACTATGCCCACATACAAGCGCCAGCCGACAAAAATCAAAGAGCGACGGTTTTTTACCCCGCTTCTTGATGCGATTGCTGTTCCTGATTTGATTGAACTGCAAAAATCTTCCTATCAGTGGTTTTTTGACAAAGGTATTGAAGAATTGTTTGAAGAGATTTCTCCGATTACTGACTTTACTGGCCGTGATCTTGAGCTGTCTTTTGAAAAATATTTTATTGACGAAGCAAAATTTGATGAAGTTTCTTGCCGAGAAAAAAATATTTCTTTTGAAGCACCACTTCGTGTCGTAGCAAAACTCGTGAATAAAAGAACCAATCAAGTACACTCACAAGAGATTTATCTTGGAGATGTGCCTCTCATGACTGATCGCGGTACATTTGTGATCAATGGTATTGAGCGTGTGATTGTTTCGCAGCTTATTCGTAGTGCTGGAGCATTTTTTACAGCTGAAACAGTGCGTAACCGCAAATACTATGGAGCAAAAATTATTCCAAATCGTGGTGCTTGGATCGAAGTAGAAACTGATCAAAATAATGTAATTTGGATCAAAGTTGACCGCAAACGTAAGATTGCTGCGACGGCTCTTCTCCGCGCTTTTGGATACAGTACGACAGAAGAAATTACAGAACTTTTTAAAGATGTGAACAATCATCCAAATATTGATTTTGTTGCTGCTACTCTCAAAAAAGATGCTTCAACCAGTCAAGATGAAGGTTTGATCGAAGTATACAAACGTATTCGTCCAGGTGATCTCGCAACAGCTGAAAACGCGAAGAGTTTGATCCATGCCATGTTCATGAATTTTGATCGCTATGATCTTGGACGCGTGGGTGTGTATAAATTTAATACCAAATTTAATCTCGGCCTCAGTGATGATGCTTACGACAACAAAGAAAACCGTGTACTTGCTCCAGAAAAATTCTTGGCAGTGCTCAAGGAAGTTGTTCGCCTCAATGTAACACAAGAAGATCCAGATGATATTGATCACCTCGGAAATCGCCGTGTGCGTTCTGTTGGTGAATTGGTACAAGATCGTTTCCGCATTGGACTTGCGCGCATGGAACGTATTATCAAAGACCGCATGAGTACCTATGAAATGGAAGGACTCACTCCAAATAAATTGGTGAATGCTCGCCCGGTAATTGGTGCGGTGCGTGAATTTTTTATGAGTTCACAGCTCTCACAGTTCATGGATCAGGTCAATCCACTCGCCGAACTTGAACACAAACGCCGTGTGTCTGCGCTTGGACCAGGAGGACTTTCACGTGATCGCGCTGGATTTGAAGTTCGTGACGTACACACGACTCACTATGGACGTATTTGTCCGATTGCGACTCCAGAAGGACCAAACATTGGTCTTGTTGGTCACCTTTCAAGTTTTGCTCGCGTCAATTCATTTGGCTTTCTTGAAACACCGTACAGAAAAGTTGTTCACACGGTTCCAAATGAAGCTCGATTTACAGAAGGCGAAATTGTTCGTGAAGAAGTTGGTGGCCTCAAAGCTGGTGAAAAAATCAGCAAAGACGCAGCGATGAAACTTGAAAAAATGAAAGAAATCAAAGAGGTAAAAGTTCGCGCTCGTGTCACCAATGAAGTCGTGTATCTCAATTCTTTTGAAGAAGAACGTGTTACTACCGCAAGTAGTATTACGCTTCGTGATGAAAATGGTGTACTCAATGTTGGTCGTGTTCCTGCTCGAAAAAATGGAAAACCAGCAGTCGTGGATACACAAGAAATTGACTATCTTGATGTCGCCTCAAATCAAATCCTCAGTATTGCAACTTCGCTCGTGCCATTTCTTGAACACGACGATGCGACTCGTGCTCTCATGGGTACAAACATGCAGCGCCAATCAGTGCCATGTATTAGTCCAGATGCACCACTCGTTGGAACCGGTGTAGAAAAATATGCAGCAGCCAACAGTGGTTATGTGTATTTTGCTGAAGATGATGGAGAAATTACCTTAGTAGAAGGAGATAAAATTGAACTCACGACAACAAAAGGCAAAGTGGTAAAATATCGTCTTAATAAATTTGTTCGCTCCAATGCGTCAAGTTGTATCAATCAACGCCCAACAGTAACTTTAGGGCAAAAAGTGAAAAAAGGTGATCCACTCTGTGATGGACCTTCGATTCAAAATGCAGAACTTGCTCTTGGTCAAAATGTGCTCGTCGCCTACATGGTGTGGGATGGATACAACTACGAAGATGCGATCATTGTTTCTGAACGTCTCGTACAAAAAGAAAAATATACTTCTATTCATATTGAACACTATCTCACTGATGTTCGTGAAACCAAACTTGGACCAGAAGTGGTAACCAGTGATATTCCAAACGTGAGTGAAGAAAAACTCAAAAATTTGGATTCAGAAGGTGTGGTTCGTGTTGGTGCAGAAGTTCACTCAGGAGATATCTTGGTT
Source organism: uncultured Gammaproteobacteria bacterium (assembly GCA_964438795.1). Classification (GTDB taxonomy): domain Bacteria; phylum Patescibacteriota; class Patescibacteriia; order Magasanikbacterales; family UBA922; genus CAYTKU01. Next base: position 27,789 of record CAYTKU010000002.1, on the reverse strand, counting down.
GGAAAAATCACTCCAAAAGGTGAAACAGAACTCTCTCCAGAAGAGAGATTGCTTCGTGCGATCTTTGGAGAAAAAGCCCGCGATGTGCGTGATTCTTCACTCTATCTTGAACATGGTGAACAAGGAAAAGTTATTGACATCAAAGTATTTTCACAAGAAAGTGGAGACAAATTGCAGCCTGGTATTATGAAGCAGGTCCAGGTCACCGTTGCAGATCTCCGCAAAATTCAGGTTGGTGACAAAATGGCTGGACGTCACGGTAACAAGGGTGTTATTTCACGCGTTGTTCCTGTTGAAGACATGCCATTTTTGGAAGACGGAACCCCAGTAGATATTATCCTTTCACCACTTGGTGTTATTTCTCGTATGAACCTTGGACAGCTGCTCGAGAACCATCTTGGTCTTGCTGCGAATGCGAGTGGTTTCCGTGCTGCTACACCAGTACTCAATGGTATTACCGAAGAACAGATCAAAGATGAGCTTCAAAAAGCAGGATTTCCTGTGGATGGACAGCTTCAGCTCTATGATGGACGCACAGGTGAAGCATTTGATCACCGTGTAACCGTTGGGTATAACTACATGCTCAAACTCAACCACATGGTCGAAGATAAAATTCACCAACGCTCTATTGGTCCATACTCATTGATTACGCAGCAGCCTCTCGGAGGAAAAGCGCAATTTGGTGGACAGCGTTTTGGAGAGATGGAAGTTTGGGCACTCCAAGCATACGGAGCAGCACACACTTTGCAAGAAATGTTGACGATCAAATCTGATGATGTACCAGGACGAAGTAAAGCATACGAAGCGATTATCAAAGGTGATTCAATTACACGCGTGAACTTGCCAGAATCATTCAATGTACTTGTTCGCGAGCTCAAAGGTCTTGCTCTTGATGTGTCACTTCTCAAAAAAGTTGATGGAAAGTATACAACCGTTGAAGAAGGAAAAAGTAGTAAGCGTGATGAAAGTATACGAAATGATGAGCATTCTCAATCTTAATTTTTTTCTTCTTAAACACTAAAATATTTTTTTATGATACGAGATACTCTTCATTCGATGGACTTTGATGCCTTGACCCTCAAGGTAGCTTCTCCAGAGGTCATTCGCAATTGGTCTTATGGTGAAGTTTCAAAGCCAGAAACGATCAATTATCGTACACAAAAACCAGAAAAAGGTGGACTTTTTGCGGAAGAAATTTTTGGACCAACCAAAGATTGGGAATGTTATTGTGGAAAGTATAAAAAAATTCGCTATAAAGGAATTGTGTGTGACAAATGTGGCGTCGAAGTAACACACTCACTGGTTCGTCGCGAACGCATGGGACATATTGATTTGTCTGCTCCAGTTGCTCATATTTGGTTTCTTCGTTCTATCCCTTCAAAGATTGGTTTGGTGCTTGATCTTTCTATCCAATCTCTTGAAAAGATCATTTACTTTGCTTCTTTTATCATCACTCATGTAGATGAGGCGATGAAAACCGAAACCATGGAAGCTTTGAAAACAGAATATAAACAAAAGAAAAAACAGATTGAAACTGAATATGCAAAAAAAATCGAGGCACTTGGAGAAGCTGCAAAAACAGCAGAAATTGAGGCCATGATCAAAGAACGTGATGGCAAGCAAGAAAGTTTGGAAGAAGATTTTCGTAGTGCAGAAGAAGAGCTCAAAGAAATTAGTATGCTCTCTATTGTGTCAGAAAATCGTTATCAAGAGCTTGCTATTCGCTATGGGCATCTCTTTGATGCAGCGATTGGTGCTGGTGCTATTCGCATGCTTCTTGAAAAACTTGATATTCCAAAAACTCTTGAACACCTCGAACTTGAAACCAAAAAGAGTAAAGGAGCAAAGCGTGATCGTATTATTCGCCGCATGAAACTCCTTCGTAGTTTTGAAAAGAATAGTATTCGTCCAGAGTGGATGATCCTCACGGCTATTCCAGTAGTTCCACCAGATCTTCGCCCAATGGTTGCATTGGATGGAGGACGATTTGCTACGTCAGATCTCAATGATCTCTATCGTCGTGTGATCAATCGCAACAATCGTTTGCGCCGACTTCTCGAACTTCATGCTCCAGAGGTTATTTGCCGCAACGAAAAACGCATGTTGCAAGAAGCGGTAGATGCTTTGATCGACAACAGTGCGCGTGCGACAAAAACCGTTACTGCGTCAACTGGTCAAAAACGCCAGCTTCGTTCTCTTGCAGATATTCTCAAAGGAAAACAAGGACGCTTCCGTCAGAACTTGCTCGGAAAACGTGTCGACTACTCAGGACGTTCTGTTATCGTGGTTGGACCTCACCTTGGAATTGATGAATGTGGTTTGCCAAAACGCATGGCCCTTGAACTGTTCAAACCATTTGTCATGAGTCAAATCATCAAACGTGAACTTGCACACAATGTTCGCTCTGCTTCACGTTTTATTGAAAGTAATGCTCCAGAGGTTTGGGATATTCTTGAAGAAATCACCAAGAATACTCGTGTGCTCCTCAACCGTGCTCCAACGCTTCACCGTCTTGGTATTCAGGCCTTTCGTCCACAACTCATCGAAGGAAAAGCGATTCGTTTGCATCCATTGGTGTGTCCTGCTTTCAATGCTGACTTTGACGGAGACCAAATGGCTGTCCATGTACCACTTACTGAAGAAGCAAAATGGGAAGCAGAAAATCTCATGGCGTCTGAAAAAAATATCCTCAAACCGGCGACAGGTTCTCCAGTAACCACTCCTCAGCAGGATATTGCGCTTGGTTGTTATTATCTTACCAAGTACGAAGAAACTGATACTGCCGAAGTCAAAAAATTCTTTTCGAGTATTACTCAGGCAAAATTTGCCTACAAATGTCGAAAAATTTCTTTGAAAGAACGTATTAAGGTTCGCTTTGATGTCATGACTGGAAAATTTGAAGAAGGAACAAGTCTGATTGTTGAAACTTCTATTGGCCGAATTTTCTTCAATGAAATTTTGCCAGAGAAACTTCCATACTACAATGAACCTATTGCCAAAAAACATCTTGGAAAAATTATTCAGTTCCTCCTCGAAGTGTATGGACAGGAACAAACGGCTCGTATCCTCGATCTGATGAAAGAGCTTGGTTTCAAATATGTTACTAAATCTGGTTATTCTCTTGGAATGGACGACTTTGGACGCATTGATGAAAAGAAAGCTTTGCTTGTTGAAGGTGACAAACAAATTGAACTTGTCGAAGAACAGTACAATGAAGGTTTGCTCACTGATGCGGAACGTCATGCCAAAGTACTTCAGATTTGGACAGATATCAAAGAGCGAGTTGTTTCGTACAACAAACAAGCTTTGAATAAAGACGGCCCAGTATTTGCCATGATTGATTCTCAAGCTCGTGGTAGTTGGGGACAGCTCGGACAGGTTATTGGTATGAAGGGACTCGTAGCTTCACCAAGTGGAGATATTATTGAACTTCCTGTAAAAGGAAACTTTAAAGAAGGATTTGAAGTACTTGAATTCTTTATCTCTTCTCACGGTACTCGTAAAGGTCTTTCTGATACGGCTCTTCGTACTGCAAATGCTGGATACTTGACTCGACGTCTCGTTGATGTGGCGCAAGATGTAGTCGTGGTCGCAGATGATTGTGGAGATACCACAGGAGAAGTCATGACTCGTGAGCATTCTGAAAGCATGAGTAAAAAACTTCATGAACGTGTACTCGGACGCTTTATTTTGCAAGATATCAAAAATGAAAAAGGTGATGTGATTGTCCCAGCAGGGGATGTGGTGACTGAAGAATATGGTCGTCAACTCGAAAAACTCAATCTTGAGAGTATCCATGTTCGGAGTGTTCTTCAATGTAAACTTGCAAAGGGTATCTGTATCAAATGTTATGGATATGATCTTTCACACAATGGAGTAGTCAAGCAAGGAGTTGCTGCTGGTATTATTGCTGCGCAGTCAATCGGAGAACCTGGTACTCAGCTGACCATGCGTACCTTCCATCTTGGAGGAGTTGCTGGAGGCGGAGATATTACACAGGGTCTTCCACGTGTAGAAGAACTCTTTGAAGCACGCAAACCAAAACGAAAAGCTGTTCTTTCAGAAGTGGCTGGAAAAGTAGAAATTGAAGAAGCTGAAGGAAAAGTTATTACCAGTCCAACAGGTCGCAAAATTTTTGAAGGACGCCGTGGACAAAAAATCATCAAAGTGCATTTTGAAGGCATGGATGAAATGAAAATCGCTGGTAAAAAAGAAGATGATATTCGTGTCAGCGATGGACAGCGTGTCAAACAAGACGATGTATTGCTCGTTCGTGGTTCTTCTGGTGAAGAAGTCTTGGCACAGTATCCTGGACAGATCCGTATGGATGGCAACACGATTATTCTTTCGTATGAAGGAAAATATACCAAAGAATACATTGTACCACTGGGATACAAAATTCTTGTAGAGAGTGGTGCGATGGTGGAAAAGGGTGAACAGCTCACCGAAGGAAGTATTGAGCTCGATGAACTCTATACCCTCAAAGGCCGTGATGCCGTACAAAGATATATTCTCAAAGAAATTCAGGCTATCTATGCTTCACAAGGTCAGGCACTCAATGACAAACATATTGAACTTATCATTGCTCAGATGTTTAGTCGTGTGTATATCGAAGATGCTGGAGAGACTGAACTCTTGCCAGGAGAAACCGTAGAAAAGACGCAGATTATTCTTGCCAACGAAGCGGCTCGCCGTGATGGCAAAAAAGAAGCAGTAGGACGAGAACTCTTTCTCGGTATTAGTAAGATTTCGCTCTCTACTCAGAGCTTCCTGTCAGCAGCGTCGTTCCAAGAGACATCAAAAGTACTGATCAATGCTGCTATTACCGGTAAGATTGATCATCTCTCAGGTCTCAAGGAAAATGTGATTATTGGTCGTCTTATTCCAGTTGGAACAGGTTTCCGCTCTGAAGAATAAGAAAAGTTACAATATTCTCACTTCCCGAAGTTCTCGTATATACAAAAAGACTCCTCGTTTACACTGAGCTTGTCGAAGTGTGGGGAGTCTTTTTTGTTTGATTGACAATATTTGTTTTTTGGCGATATACTATACTATAAATAAAAATTTGGATTGTATGAGAGAATTTTTAGGAAGAGTTTTTGATGGAGCAAGTGAAGAAAGATGGAGTTCTCGCCAGGAGAGCGAGGCTCCCAGACGATTTTTTCCTGGAGAGTCTGTGAAAGTGATGATAGAGGGGAGTCTCAAAGACGGGTGGCGGGTTATACAAGATGAGAATAGTCGACCAAAAAAAAATGATTTGATTACCGTAGGATTACCAAATGATTTGTATTATGGTGAGGATCTCGAAGGCTTTGCTCAGACAATGCAAGTCTTTCGGGAAAAGTTGATGGAGTGGAATCAAAAAAAAGTCGAATAACGAATAATTTATAAATAAATTTTGTATGTCTGAAAAATTATTTGATTCATCCTCAGATGATTTATATGGAGGAGAACCATTGACTCAAGAACAAAAGGATTCTGAGTTTCTCTCCGCACAAGCGTTTGCTGGTATGACAAAGAAAAAGTTTGAAAAGCTCTTTCGATCTCCCAATCGGATTGCTGCTGATGTAGAGTATTTTCGAATAAAGGCAACGCCGTCGTCTTTTGATGTTGATGAGACAGACATTTTTGAAGATGAACATGCGGATCGACAGTCTCTCGTTGCTTCTATAAAAAATGAAATATATAGAAATTTTAAAGGTTTTTTTGAACAAAATAAGTTTAATGAAAACGCTTCACCTGATTTTACTTGGCAGGGACTTTGGAATACTCTGAATCATTTACTTCCTTCTTCAAGATATATTGACGAGAATCAAAAAAAAGGAATATTTTTGAATGTTGCAGAGGAGATGGAAAGGGATTTTTGGGCATTATCCAAAACAGAAGAAACAGCCTCAGAATAAGTTTTCTCCAAAATAAAAAAACTCCCCACACTTCGAAAAGCGAAGTAGTAAATGGGGAGTTTTTTTTACCCAAGGATTTTATTTAAGTGGATCGTGCCCGGTATTTATTTCTGTTCTATCATCATATCCATCGCCATCAGTGTCTTTTTTGAGAGGGTTTGTCCCCAAAAGACTTTCTATATGATCAGGAAGTCCGTCACTATCAGAGTCTTTGTTCAAATCTTGTTCATTTGCAGGAAAATTTGAAAATACTGAATCATTTTCAAGATTTTGATACTCAGCCATTTTTTGTTCCATCAAAGCATTTATGATTTCTTCAAAAGATTTTGATCCTTGTGGAGCTTCAATACGCAGAGGTTGATTGAAATTTTTCATGTTGAGCACTGCCAATACTTTTGCATTTTTGATCGTAGGAGTATCCTTGAGTGCAATATTGAGGGTTATTTTGTGTGGGTAGAGTGTTTTTTTGCCAAACCAAATTTCTCCATTGAATGATGAAATTTTTTCGAGTGATTTTTTTATACTGTCGATATCTCGCGTTTGTACACCGGTTTGTGCTTCATTTTTTGCAAGTTCTGTGATGATGGTTTCAATGTTTTTTGGATCGAGTGTAAAGGCAAAATGACGAACCGTTACATTATCAATGGTTTCTGTGCGGTATTTTTTTGTTACGCGGATCGGAGGGTTTTGTGCCATGGTTTGTTTGATTGACTCAATGATTTTTTGAGCATCTTTTTCTGTTGTCTCTACGGTTTCTTGAAAAGCCATGAGTTCTTTGGAAAGTTCAGAGTAGTCAAAGTGAATCCATGTATTTTCAAAATTGGCATAATCTTTGGAAATATCCCCCGCAGGAAGTTTTGGTATACGAGCATAATATACTTTATCTTTGTTGACCAAATTCAATTGAAAATCAGCCTTTGGTTCGGTGCCTTTTTTTGCAACCAATCCTACATTGATCGATGAGGCAGGATTTTTTTCATCAGACAAATCTGTGTGACCAGTGAGTGATACATTGACAGAATATGTTTCGAGCTGATTTGGAGAGGTGTTCGCGACATCTGTCCCACTGCTCAAGGCTGCCAAAAGGGGTTGGTCTGACTCAATATCTGCACTCGCTTCAATGGTGTTTTCATACGAGAGAGTCGTCGCAGTGCTCATTTTGAGGAGGGATTCGAGGATATAGACTTCACCAGATTTGGAGTAGTTCAAAAATCCCCAGGCAGTAATACTGGCGGCGAGGATGACTCCGACGACGATTGCCAGGGTAACACTGACCTTGCTTTTGGTCACTACGGGCATGGTTGGTTGCATAGAAAGGAGAGATAAAGATAAAAATACTCTTTTTACAGAGTATAGCATGTTTTTGGGATTTGTACAGTATTTTTTGTCTCTACTGAGCTATTTTTTTGACTTTTTTGGGGATAAAATCGGTATATTGACAAATCTGCCTCATTCAGGTATACTCGTTTCATCTTTCTTTGGAGATGGTAGACCCAGAGAAACCACTAAAGTATCTTCTAAAACAAGCATTTATGTCACAAGACAACATGATCAAAATGGAGTGTACTGTGTGTAAAGTTACCAATTATTTTTCAAAGAAAAATAAAAAGAAACTCAAAGATCGCCTGGTACTCAAAAAGTATTGCAAATGCGATAAAAAACACACAGAACACAAAGAAACCAAATAAATTTCAAAGAGGCCTATCCGTGTGGTAGGTCTCTTGCTTTTTATCATATTTCTGGTACTATATTCGTACAAAAAGAAAATGGGCGCGTGGTGAAATGGTATCACTAAGGTCTCCAAAACCTTCGTCGTCGGTCCGATTCCGACCGCGCCTGCAGATGAAAACATGGCTGAAATAAGCTGTGTTTTTTTTATACCGCAGAAAGAATCGAAATTGTTGCCTTTTCGCAACTTTTGAGATACCATAAACCTATATGGAACAAGATCATTTGGAGCTTTTAGCAAAAACTTTAGACGATATTCGACATCAAAATGGTGTTGAATTTTGGTATGCAAGAGAATTATATCCCATTCTTGGATATTCGCGATGGGAAAATTTTGAAACTGCTCTGAATAGATCAAAAGATGCTTGTAAAACGACAGGAGGAAGTGTTGAGGACCATTTTCGTGAGGTCACGAAAATGGTTAATATTGGTTCGGATGCGCAAAGAGAGACTCAAGATATTAAACTTACAAGATATGCATGCTATTTGGTTACTTTAAACGGTGATCCTCGAAAGGAAGAAATTGCTTTTGCTCAAGCATATTTTGTTACACAAACCAGAAAAATTGAAATACTCCAAAAACACATGGGAGAACTTGAAAGAATCGACGCAAGAGAAAAACTCAAAATAACTGAAAAAGAATTTAGTAATATGGGATTTAGTAGAGGAGTCGATAGTAAAGGTATTGCAGAAATTCGTGCCAAGGGTGATGAGGCTCTTTTTGGTGGAAAAACTACAGATGAAATGAAACATCGACTGGGTGTTTCGTCTAAAAAGCCTTTGGCAGATTATTTACCAAATGTAACTTTGAAAGCAAAAGATTTAGCTGCGGCTATAACAATCGAAAAGACAAGACAAAATAATCTCTATGGGAAAAGTGAAATTCGGGAGGAACATATAAATAGCAATACAAATGTTCGAGGTGCACTCACAAAAACAGGTATTTATCCCGAAAGTCTTCCTGCTTCGGAAGATATAAAGAAAATTGAAGCAAAACATAGAAAGGAAATGAAGGCTCTCCAGAAAAAACAACGTGAAGAATTGAGACGAGTCTCAAAAAGATCAGGAAGTTAGTTTTTGTGTAGAGATTGAACATTTCTTATAAGTTTTATGCGTACGAAAAAACCAAAAAGTGAAGAAAGGGCGTATTGTCTGAGGGTGTTTGTTATACCAGAGAAATCTCCGAAGATGAGTTTTGGTAAACATAATCTCCGACTCAGTAAAAAGAAAAACATTCCATGGCGAGAAATTATAATGCTCGAAACTCATAGTTTGTATCAGTTTGCGGAGTCAATTATTCAGGCATTTGATTTTGACTTTGATCACTGTTTTGGCTTTTTTAGCTCTCTCGATACACCATTTAAAAATGACTCATCAGAAAAATATGAACTCTTTGTAGATATTGGGGAAGACCCACCACTTGGGAGTCGTGCTGTAAAAACGGCTCTTTTAAAAAATGTATTTCCTTATGATGGAAAGAAGATGCTTTTTTATTTTGACTATGGTGATGGTTGGCATTTTCGTGTAGAGCGGGTGAGTGAATTGGTTCCGAATAAAGTGGCTCAGTACCCATTATTTAGGGAAAGTGTCACAGAGAGTCCAGAACAATATCCAGATTTTGAGGAATAACGAGTATAGATGATTTTTTGTAAAAGTATAGTGATTACAGGTGGAGACTAAAAGTTAACCTAAAATATGTCTGTACTTTTTCAGTATTTAAATGTTACTATGCCATACGATATGCCAGCCTCAGCAAGGATGTACTATGAGCTGTGGCACAAAAATGCAAATAAACAACTACAACATCCAAATGATTGGGACAGGTTTTATTTATTTGTAAGTATATTATTGAAATTTTCTAAAAAAAAATCGAGACTCTGATTGGATAAGAAAAAATTTAGTACTGGATTGTCCAGAGTTTGGAAAAACAGAAATTGACAAGTTGGTACTTATTTTTGAGAAATTGAGAGATTTTTATACAGTTAATAAAAATAGTATCTATAAATATTATTCAGATAAAGAAAGATTAAGGATATAGACATATCCCTTCTCTTCTTTCGAAATAGTTTCGACGTTTTTGATTACATTCGTTTTAAGTTTATTTTTTATACAAATATATGTTTTCAGAAAAACCAAAAGGGGATATGAGGGGGGGTAATATAGTATCACGAGATGCATTGGATCTTATCAAAGAATGTGTTGTTGAAAGACTCCCAAAATTTGAAGATTTACCCGCTACTATAAAAATTGACTCTGATTTACAACTTTGCGATGAAGCCGTTGGTGATTTTGAGCATTTTGGAGGTGAAGGAATAAATCTTTTGGGGGTTTCTCAGGAATTGGAGGATTTGCATGATGACTATGGCGTAGAATTTTCTTGTTCTGTTGTGGCTGATCATGAAGGAAATCTGACGCTTGGTCCCATAATACAAGGAGATGAAGACAGTGTTCAGCTCCATGCTCCATTGAAAAGAAGAGAGATGATAACATCTTCTGGACTTACGGTGTATCGTGATGATGCAATCGTTGCAGCTGTTCATACTCATGGAGATGAAAGCTCATTTTCTTTAGCTGATATATATGCTCAGTTTAGTGGAAATAATGGAAGCTTGAGACAAATTTATGTGGTGCGTAGGTCAGGTGTCATTGATATGGCACATCTTAGTGCAGATTCTGCATTACTCAATCCTGAAAGTTTTCGTCGATTGATTGATTTGTGGGGTAGCTACTTGGATCATGAAGGAATGTTTCGTGAAGGTCTTTCCGAAGACGAATATAATGAATTTATAAGAAGGATTTTGAATGAAACCTTGAAAATAGGGTTTTATACAAATGAGGGAAGTGATGATCCTGCTGTTTTGGTCAAAAAAGGTGGAAGTAAAAAGTAGTGAGTAGCTAAAAAAGACCTCTCTCTGCTTGACAAAAAGAGCCTTTTTGTTGTACCCTAGTAACATTTAGAGTATCTAACTATCTTGATATGTCTTCCAAGGTTCAAGAGCTGACGGGACTGATCATGGCTCTGAAAAAAATACTGCCGCAAGGTGAAAAACATATTGCTCCTGATCCGTTTACTTGTTTGCGTGTCCATGTCCTCGAATACATCCTCGAGCATGACCTCTCTGAAATGAAAGAACTTTCTCATTTTCTTTCCATTACTCCGCCTTCTGCGACTTCGCTGGTGAATAGATTGGTTCGTGCTGGAAGCCTGGTTCGTGTTCAGTCACCTGTAGATAGAAGAAAAGTTTTACTTCGGATCACTCCAAAGGGAAAAGACATGCTCATCAAAGGAAAAGATCATATTGAAGATCATATGGGAAAAATGTTTTCAATACTCAATAACAAAGAACTGGATCAATTTATTACTCTTCTAAAAAAATTAGTTCAATCCCATGCAAAAAATATTTAATTCTCTACTATATTTATGAAAAAAAGAAAGATTATCCTTTTATCTCTTGCTGTTGTTTTGCTCATTTTTATGATTGTTTCTGCCACTCGAACCAAAGTACCTGAGTACGAAACCATCACAGCAGAAAAACAAAATGTCGTCCAAAAAGTGAGTGTGACTGGAAAAGTAAAACCAGCACAAGCTTTGGATCTGGCTTTTGAACAGGCTGGAAAAGTAGCGACTGTCAAAGTAAAAGTAGGGGACAGTGTCAAATCTGGAGATGTTTTGGCGACTCTCAGTAGTGCGGATATTCTCGCCAATCGAAATCGTTCGGGTGCTGCTATTGCTAGTAGCAGAGCAGATGTGTCTCAGTATCAGGCTGCCCTTCAAAATGAACAAGTACGTCTCGAACAGCTCAAAAATGGAACCCGTTCAGAAGAGCTTTTGGTCGCAGAGCTCAATGTCCAAAAGGCACAGACTGCTCTTTCTGATGCAAATAACAATCTTGAAATAACAAAACAAAAAGCCGTGAGTGACCTCGAGAGCATTTATGCTGATGTTCCTGAAACTCTTGAAACTGCTTTTACCTATGCAAACTCTGCTTTTTTGGAAGAAGTTGCTGATCTTTTCACACGAGGAAATGATTTTGATCGTTTGAGTTTTTTTACCAAAGATTCAGAAATGCGAAATCAAATTGAACGAGAAAGAATAAGTTTGAAAACATTGATGCAGGATTTTCAGTCAGATATTTTTAGTCTGTCAGGTGACAGCATTGACAGAGATACGGCTCTTGTCGATGCAAAACAAGATCTCGCAAACCTCCGAAATTTTTTTAATACACTCTCTCTTGCTGTTGATCAAAATGCTGGGCTCAGTGTCGATACAGAAAATCTTTATCGTGGATACGTGAATACTGCAAAAACAAATATCAACACGGCTCTTGGTTTGATAGTAACTCAGCAACAAGCCATTTCATCGCAAATTTCACAAAACAAAAATACGATTCAAGCGGCTGAGTCGAGTCTCAATACTGCTCAAAACAATCTCAATATTGCACGCCAAGAACTCATCCTCAAGCAAGCCGGATCAAGGCCTGAAGAAATTTCTGCACAGGAGCTAAAAATAAAACAAGCACAGGCAAATCTTGCTTCTGCACAAGCACGTCTTTCACAGGCTTCAGCCGATTATCAGGGTGTACAGGCCAATTTGAATAAGACGATTATTCGAGCTCCAATCAGTGGAATTATTACAAAGGTAGATGCCAAAGTAGGACAATTTATTTCTTCCAACAGTACCGCCATTGGTCTTATATCAGAAGCTGATTATGAAGTAGAAGCCAATATTCCCGAAGTAGATATTGCCAAAATTGCTCCTGGAAAAACCGCAGATATTCGTCTCGATGCGTATGGAGATGACTCCGTATTTGAGGCACAGGTTACTACGATTGATCCAGCTGAAACCATTGTAGAAGGAGTGGCTACATATAGAGTTACTTTGCAATTTTTGCAAAAAGATGATCGAATCAAAAGTGGTATGACGGCGAATACTGAAATTTTGGTCGAACGTCGAGAGGATGTGGTGGCAGTGCCAATACGAACGATTCTTTTTCAAGATGGGAAAAAAAGAGTAAAAATTGTAGATCAACCTCAAACCGTTGCCAAAGAAATTGAAGTGGAGGTAGGCCTTACGGGAAGTGATGGAAATACGGAGATAACAAAAGGTTTGGTCGGAGGAGAACAGATCGTTGTTTCTGAAAAGAAAAAATAATGTCGATAAAGATACTCTCAAAAAGAGTATCTTTTTTATCCCCAGAGGTCTCTTGACAAATGCAACTGAGTTGCGTATACTCTTGCTATAAATGCAACTGAGTTGCGTATCTGAAAAGTCTTTTGTATGTTCGAAAAAAAACGAAGAATCTCAAAAACAAGAGAAGAGCTTATTTCTCTTTTTTCAGAATCAAAAATTCCACTTTCTGCGACTGAACTTCTCGAATCTCTTTCCAAAAAAGGAAAGGGAGTGAATAAAACCACGGTATATAGAGAAATTCAATTTTTACTCTCCCAAAATATTATTGTCGCTGTTTTTATTGATGATACTCATTCAAAGTATGAGATCAACGCCAGTCATCACCATCATCTTGTCTGCAAAAAGTGTGGTCTTGTCAAGGAAATAAATATACAAAAAATGGAAAAGTCTTTTCAACGATTTGAAAAGCAACTCAAAGAAATGAATAAATTTACAAATGTTTTTCATAATCTTGAGTTTTTTGGTTTTTGTAAAAATTGTTCTCTTATTGTGTAATATATATAATATGCAAAAAAAAATAGGATTTTTCTTGTTAGGATTTCTTTTTTTCGTTGGAGCTGGTTGTGCTCAAAAAACACCAGAAGAAAACAAATTAGTGACTCCTTCTTCATCTTTTGATGTTGCTGTAAGTATTTATCCTCTCGCACATTTTATTCAAAAAGTGGGAGGAGAAAAAGTAAATCTTCATTTGATCACTCCAGGAGGCGTTGAACCTCATGATTATGAGCCAACTCCTGCCGATATTATCCAAATACAATCATCGAAAGCCTTTGTTTTTAATGGTGCAGGGGTTGATACGTGGGCAGAATCGCTTCAAGATGATTTGATAAAAAAAGGGGTTACTTCTCTAGAAATGGTTCATTATATGGAAGAAAATTTGGAGACCTCTCGTGATGAAGGTACTGATGGAGATCATGAAGAAGACTCTCATCAAGACGAGCATGGACACGGTGAATTTGATCCACACATTTGGCTTGATCCAGTTTTGGCCCAAAAACAAGTAGAAGTGATTGTTCAGCTTTTGGTCGGAATTGATCCTCAAAACAAAAATACCTATGAAAAAAATGGTGCCGAGTATATTGCACAGCTTATTGAACTCGATCAAGAGTATAAAATGAGATTGTCAGAATGTTCTCGGAGAGATATTGTTGTATCACATGATGCTTTTCAATATTTGGGAAAAAGGTATAATATAGAGATGCATCCAATTGCAGGTCTTTCACCTGATGAAGAACCTTCAGCTGCACGCCTTGCCGAACTTTCACGTCTTATGAAAGAAAAAAATATTACCATTGTTTTTTTTGAAACATTGGTTACACCAAAACTTGCTGAAACTTTGGCAAAAGAAGTTGGTGCCAGTACATTGGTCCTCAATCCACTTGAAGGTTTGAGTGAAGAGCAAAATAAAAATGGAAAAGATTATGATATTCTTATGAAAGAAAATTTGAATAATTTGAGGATGGCGATGTTATGTCAATAAAGTGTGATCCAAATACAAAAAATATTTCTTTTGAAGGAGTTTCTTTTTCGTATGGTGATGAAATAATTTTGGATGATGTCACTTTTTGTATCCCTGATGGGGATTATGTTGCTCTGATTGGACCAAATGGGGCTGGAAAATCTACCCTTCTGAAACTTTTGTTGGGTCTCTTGCCTCTTCAAAGTGGTGATATCCGTGTATTTGGTCACAGTGTGCAAAAAGCCAAAGAACATCTCGATATTGGCTATGTTCCTCAGCGTATTATCAGTAGTGATATTATGATTCCTGCCACCGTACAAGAAGTAGTACAGAGTGCTCGAATCGCTTCAAGTAAATTTTTTTCTTTTTTGAGTCAGGGAGATAAAGACGCAGCAAAAGACGCAATGCAAATGCTCGATATTTGGGATATGAGACGCAAACTCGTAACTGAACTTTCTGGTGGTCAACGTCAGCGTGTTTTTATTGCAAGAGCACTCGCAAGAAGTCCAAAAATCCTTATTCTTGATGAGCCGACGGTTGGTGTTGATGAAAATGTCAAAACAAAATTTTTTGAATTGCTCGATGATCTCAATAAAAAAGGATTGACGATTGTTATTGTTTCACACGATATTGATATTATGAAAGAAAGGGCAAAGTCAATTGTCGGGATCCATCGTCGGCTGATATGTCAGAGCTCTGCAAAACTTTTTGACGCACACATGTTTAGTCATGAACTTTATGAAGATGAAGGCGCAATTCATTAGTACAAAAAAAATTATTTTTTCTCTTTTTCTTTGTTTGGGCTTTTTTGGCCCAATTTTTGCTGTACATGCTCAATCTGAAGATTCTTCGACATCTGTTCCTATGAGCGAGGAAGAACGTTTTTTTCGAGCAGAAGTGATGACGATTGTGCGTTCTGGAAAAGATGAAATAGGGGATGATTTTCAGGATGTACGAGTACGATTTGAATCAGGGGATCTCAAAGGGACAGAAATAGAAGTACGCGTGGTACATACTGCTATGCAGGAGTCACAACGTTTGAAGGTTGGTGATACGGCTATTTTGTTACAACATAAAACCTCCAATGGGGACACACAATTTTCCATTGTTGATCTGTATCGTTTTCCAAAAATGATTTTTTTAGCATTGGCATTTTTTGTGGTTGTTTTATTGGTGGTTGGAAAAAAACGAGGATTGTTTTCTCTTCTTGGACTCTGTTCAAGTATTGTTATCATCATGTTTTTTATTGTTCCTCAGATTTCGTCTGGCTCAAATCCACTTTTTATTGCCAGTATTGGCTCATTTTTGATTGTTACTTTTTCAATTTTGCTCGCTCATGGAATCAATCGTCGAACCGTGGTGGCAACTTTGGGTACTTTGATTACTTTGGTTTTTGCTGTACTTTTTGCTCTTTTTGCAACAAAATTTGGGCGTCTTTTTGGCATGGGAAGCGAGGATGCCCAATTTCTCTTATCGAGCCCACTCGGTGCTCTTGATTTGAGGGGTATTCTCATGGCAGGGATTTTGATTGGAACTCTGGGTGTCCTTGATGATGTGACTACGAGCCAATCTGCTGCCGTAGACGAAATTCATCTTGCCAATAAAACGCTCGGTGTGAAGGAGCTGTACAAACGTGGAATGTCAGTGGGGAAAGAACATATTATTGCTCTTGTCAATACTTTGGTATTAGCCTATGCTGGTGCTGCTTTGCCTGTGTTGGTTCTTTTGTCGATATACGAGCAACCACTCTGGGTGACACTGAGTAGTGAAATGATTGGCGAAGAAATTGTTCGAACCTTGGCAGGAAGCATGAGTTTGATTTTTGCTGTTCCTATTACGACGATGATCGGTGCATTTTTTGCTCATATGAAAGAAAATAAATAATCTGTATGTTTGAAATATTTCAATACGATTTCATGGTGCGGGCGTTTGTATCTGGTCTGATTATTGCCGTGATTGCTCCACTCATTGGTGCGTTTTTGGTGTTTCGTCGGTATTCATATATGGCCGATACGCTTGGGCATGTGTCTTTGCTTGGCGTGGTCGTAGCATCTTTAGTAGGTATTCCACCGCTCTTTGGTGCTTTGGGTGTGAGCGTTCTTTTTTCTTTTGGTATTGAGGCGTTGAGACAGAATAAAAAATTTTTTGGTGAGTCAATTTTATCATTATTTTTATCAGGAAGTTTGGCACTCGCGCTTGTCCTTGCTTCTTTTCAAAAAGGTTTTTCAAATCAAATCATGAGTTTTTTGTTTGGAAGTATTACTACGGTAAGTCAAGCAGATATTGTCACCATGGCAATTTTGGGAAGTATCATTTTTCTTTCTGTGAGTTTTTTCTATAAAAAGTTTTTTCTTATTACTCTTGATGAAGAACTTTCTCGAGCCGAGGGGCTGTCTACACGGTGGTATAATTTTGGTATGATTTTTCTGTCTGCTTTGACTGTTGCAATTTCACTTCGAATTGTGGGTGTACTGCTTATTGGTGCTCTGATGGTTATACCTGTAATGGCCGCCGTACAGTGGGGAAAAAGTTTTTTACAGACAATTTTTCTTGGGGTTATATTTTCAGTCGTTTCGACTGTTGCTGGACTGTGGGTCTCATTTTATTTTGAGTCTCCAACTGGTCCTATGATTGTTCTTTTTTCTCTTGTTTTCTTTCTTTTTTCTCTTGTTTTTTCAAAAAAAAATGGAGCCAAAAAACTTGCCAAAAGAGAAAAAAATTGATAGTGTGAAAAGGTTCATTTGTTAAGTTTTGTTTATGAAAACCTTGATCCAAAAAATCGCCTCTTTTCGGGAGAGTGAAGTCACACTTTCTGGCTGGCTTCACAACAAACGTTCCAGTGGTTCTTTGATATTTTTAGAATTGCGTGATGGAAGTGGATTTATTCAGGCAATTGTCAACAAACAAGAAGTACCTGAAAAAGTTTGGCAAGCAGCTGAAAGTCTGACGCAGGAGTCATCTCTGTCTCTTACAGGGATTGTCAAGTCGCATCCCAAAAAAGAAAATCTGTTTGAAGTACAGGTAACAGATATTCGCGTCTATCAGATTTCTGAAGAATTTCCAATTGCCAAAAAAGAACATGGGCCTGATTTTTTGATGGAAAATAGACATCTGTGGCTCCGCAGCAAACGTCAATGGGCAATCCTGCGTGTACGTGATGTCATTCAAACCGCAGTCAATGAATATTTGCATCAAGAAAATTTTATTCGCACAGATTCACCGGTCTTTACTCCTAATGCATGTGAAGGTACAACCACACTTTTTCCTGTTCCGTACTTTGATCTCGGACATGCTTATCTTTCGCAATCGGGACAACTCTATAGTGAAGCTGCCATTTTTTCAACGGGCCGTGTCTATGATTTTGGTCCAGTATTTCGTGCTGAAAAAAGTAAGACGAAAAGACACCTCACTGAATTTTGGATGATGGATGCTGAAGCTGCCTTTGTTGAGCATGATGAAAACATGGATATTCAAGAAGGTATGGTCAAATATATTATCAAAAAAGTTTTGGCAGATTGCCAGGAAGAGCTTGCGGTTCTTGAACGTGATGTGACTCCTCTTCAAAAAGTTTTGGAAAAGCCGTTTACTCGTTTGACCTATGATGAAGCCATTCCAAAATTGCACGAACTCGGAAGTGATATCAAGTATGGTGAAGATTTGGGTAATGATGATGAAGGACTGTTGACCAAAGATTCTGATGTTCCTGTTTTTATTCACAAATGGCCCAAAGCGATCAAACCTTTTTATGTCAAACGTGATCCAAACAATGATGAATTGGCGCTCAATGTTGATTTGATTGGTATTGAAGGATCAGGTGAAATTATTGGAGGAGCTCAACGTGAAGATAATATTGAACTGCTTCTCGAGAGAATAAAACACGAAGGCCTCGATGAAAAAGATTATGATTGGTATTTGGATTTGCGTAAATATGGTAGTGTTCCTCATTCTGGTTTTGGTCTTGGACTCGAGCGTATGGTGCGCTGGATGACAGGAGCGGAGCATATTCGTGAATGTATTCCCTTCCCTCGATTACTTAACCGAATTAAACCTTAGGGAAACGCAATATTTTTTGCACTCCTGCGTTATCGTTGCGCTCCTCGTTCGACGTAGATATTGACTACGTCTCACTCCGGTGCTCACTGCTGCCTTGGATTGCAATAAAATATTGCATTTCTAAACTAGATCAAAAGAATTATTTATGCCAAAAAAGTTTAAACGAAGAAATAAAACGGTAACCTTGAATACAGAAAT
>CAYTKU010000002.1:5691-9157 GCA_964438795.1 uncultured Gammaproteobacteria bacterium | reverse complement strand
TTATGCCAAAAAAGTTTAAACGAAGAAATAAAACGGTAACCTTGAATACAGAAATTCCGCAGGCATTTTGGGATCGTCTTGGTCGTATTGTCGGAGAAAAAAATCTTGCTACTCTTGATTCAACTTTTTTTCAAAAGCCAAGTACATTTCGCGTGAACACACTCAAGGCAAAAAAAGAAGAGATTGAAAAAGCCCTCAATGATCTTGGCTTTAAGATGCAAGAAGTATCCTGGCATCCTGGTGCCTATATTTTGCAAAATAAAACCAAGCGTGAGATGGTAGATCTTCCTTTGTATTCAGAAGGAAAAATATACATGCAGAGTTTGGCAAGTATGATTCCTCCGCTCGTGCTTGATCCTCAGGCAGGCGAGAGTGTACTTGATTTGACTGCTGCCCCTGGAAGCAAAACTTCACAGATCGCCGCGATGATGTCTCAAAACGGAGAACTTATTGCCAATGACAATAGTAAAATTCGTTTTTTCAAGCTCAAACACAATATGGAGCTTCTTGGGGTAACTGAAGAAAAAGAAAATTGGAATTTCACACTTCGCCAAGAAGATGGATCAGATTTGTGTGGAGATCATATTGGTTATTTTGATAAAATTTTGGTAGATGCTCCATGTAGTGCTGAAGCACGATTTTTGAAAGAAGATCCAAAGACCTTTGGGTATTGGAATGAAAAGAAAGTAAAAGAAATGGCAATGAAGCAACGCAAGCTTTTATTTTCTGCCTGGTATGCTTTGAAACCTGGGGGAACACTGGTGTACTCTACTTGTACGTTTGCTCCAGAAGAAAACGAAGTTCAAATTTCTCGTCTCTTGCAACGATTTTCTGAAGAAGCTGAAATTGAAGATATCTCTCACATTTTTTCGGGTATAAAATACCTTCCCGGTCTCCCTGCTTGGAAAGAAAAAGTATTTCATAAAGATATTACCAAAGCTGTACGCATTTTTCCGACCACTGAGATCGAAGGATTTTTTGTTGCAAAAATTCACAAGAAAAAAATGGCATAAAAACATTTTTCAGAAAAGATCCCTGCACACTTTGACAAGCTTAGTGTAAAGCAGGGATTTTTTGTTTCATCTGCAGAGATATGGTATACTTTTTAAGTAACTATCTATGAAGAAACATTTCAAAGATTTTTTCATCCCACATGAGGGAAATAACTATCACCCTCATTTTTTGCATACCAAACGAGCTGTTTTTTATGCTGGATTTTTTTTATCTCTCAAAGCATTGGTATTTTTGTTTGCTTTGCTTATTCCGAGTGTCGTATTTGTCATGCCAGATGTCCTTGCTGAGGAAGAAGAAAAATTACGGCTCCTCACCAATGCTTTGCGACAAGAACAAGGTATTGCACCTCTTTCTCCTTTGTCAACGCTTCATGTGTCTTCACGCCAAAAGGCAGTTGATATGGCGAATTTGCAATATTTTGGTCATATCAGTCCACAAGACTCTCAACTCGGAAATTTTTTAAAGGAGGCTGGATATAACTATACGGTTGCTGGAGAAAATTTGGCTATGGGATTTACGAGTGCTGAAGAAATTTTTTCTGCGTGGATGAAGAGTCCAAGTCACTATGCCAATTTGGTGGATCCTGAGTTCACGCAGTTTGGTGTTTCTATTGAAAATGGATATTTTGATAATCTTTCGACCGTCTATGTAGCTCAACATTTTGGTACTCCAAAGACAAATTTGTTTACTTCATTTCCTCTGATAGAAAATAAAAACAGTGTACCTACAAGTACGCCAGATCCTTTGTCTTCATCAGCCGTGGCTGTAGCGCCCGTGAATTCTGTTCAAATCCAAAGGAAAAATTCTTTTGTAGATTGGAAAGAGCAAGGGGAGATGTCTTACTTTATGGCACAGGTAAGTATTGAGGGCAAAGTAGAAAAAGCTGTGGTGAATATTGGACCCTATTTTATACCGCTCCAACACCAAGAAGGCGGTCTTTACCTCGGAGAACTTTCGATAAATAAGCCTATCAATAGCTTTTTTCAACCAGTGGTTGAACCATCCTTACAAGTGATTGATGAAAATAATCAAGTACACTATTTCACTCTTTCCTGGAAAAGCGTAAAGATTGTTTCTCCGACACCTCTTGAAAAATATAGGGAGGCCAAGCAGTCTGGGGGAATTGTTTCAACACTATTTGATTTTTCTAAGGGAGTCTATATCTTTTTTATTGGTTTATTTTCGCTCGCCTTGCTCGTTTCAATCGTCGTCCAAGTTCGACGTCAACATCATCATGTTACGGCTCAAACATTGGGTCTTCTTTTATTGTTAATTTCTCTTGTTCTTATCTAATTATTTTTATGAAAAAAATATTGCTACTTTTGGTCGGCGTTGGGGTGATGGGACTTCTGGTTTTCGGACTGTGGTTTTTTATGAATCGAAAAAGTTCAGATACCTTTCGTCAAGTATTATCTGTGGCAGATTCGATGGAAATTGCTTTTATTGATCCAGCAGGAAAGGTCATAACAAAAAAAATGATTACTCATCAGCCAGAGGTCTGGCTTCTGACTGGTACTATTACCAATACCAACGCAACTCCTTCCAAAGAGTGTGTATTCCACGCAACCGTACAGTTATTTTCACAAGGCAAGCCCTTGTTTGTTCAGCCTGCAGCATTGAATTTTGAGCCGACTTGTCAGCATATAGCATTTTTGTATGAAGAAAAAATTTATAAAAAAAAGTTTTTGGTTGAGGGGGTAGAGTATTTACAAGGACTCAAAGATGAACTTCTTCCTGAAGAAAATAGTCTCAAATAAATAGTAAAGCTCCTCGAATGAGGGGTTTTTGTTACTTTTTCTTTTTTTTCACGTATACTATATCGAGAGAGATAATAAACCGGAGCTCAAATTCCATGGACATCCTTCAAGAACAATCTCTATTAAAACAAGTTCAAGCCGGGGATACCACTGCCTTTGGTCCTCTTTATGATGCTTATATTCAAGATATTTATCGATTTGTGTCATATCGGGTGCCCAAAAAAGAGATTGCAGAAGATCTCACGAGTCAAATATTTTTAAAGGCTTTGGAAAAAATTTCTTCGTATAAAGTGGGCCGGGGAAATTTTCGCGCCTGGCTTTATCAAATAACTCGTAATAGTATTGTTGATTTTTATCGACAAAATAAAACGACAGAAAATATTGAAGATGTCACCCTCTCTGATAATGAAAAAAGTAAAAATCAGATCGAAATCAATCTCATGTATCATGAAGTGCAGCAATATTTGAAAAAACTTACTCAAGATCAACAGGAAATTATTATTTTGCGAGTATGGGAAAATTTGAGTTATAGTGAAATTGCCAGCATTGTGGGAAAAAGTGAAGCAAGCTGTAAAATGAGTTTTTCTCGTGGTATGAAAGAGCTTCGTACGCTCATGCCGCTTTCCGTATTTCTTTCTTTTTATCTCCATTATTTTTCTTCAATATGAACGAATCCAAAATCAATCAAATCCTTT
>CAYTKU010000002.1:0-5591 GCA_964438795.1 uncultured Gammaproteobacteria bacterium | reverse complement strand
CTTGGTGCAGTGCTTCTCGTCAGTGCCTATGTTCTCAATGCACCCACAAGCAAATATGCATTTCAGACCAGCGGTCCTACACTTTCTGTAGCTGGAGAGTTGCCTCGCAATGCCTTTGGCCCGCTCACCAATAGTGCTGCGGGAGCCATGCCTCTCGGTAGTCCGGAAGCCATATCTGCTGATTACTCTGGCGCTCGCCAAGGTGGGGGAGCTGTGTCACCAATGGCAGTGAGTGAAGAAGCAGCTGTTACTGCCAATAATCCTGTTTCATCACTTGGTATGATGGACAAGATGATTGCACCCTACTATAACTATACCTACAAATATACTGGCGAACCACTGAATCTTACTGAAACAGAGGCCGCTGTTTTTCGTCGTATCAAAGATACTGGACTTTCACGTGATTTTGCACAGGCGATTGTCGGAAAAAATAATGGCATGATTGATTTGTCCAAGTTGGATAATGCTGTTTTACAAAATTTTCAACTTTCACAAAACACCACTGATGGTTACCTTATCAATGTTGATCTTCAAAATGGAAACATTAATATCAATCCAAATTATGAAAAATGGTATCCACCTTGTTTTCGGGCCAATTGTGATGCACCCAAACCTTTGACAGAAAAAGATATCCCAAGTAATGATCGGATTATTGGTATTGCCAATGAGTTCCTCGATGAATTTGGTATTTCTCGTGATCAATATGGAACACCAGTGGTAGAAGAAAGCTGGAAAAACAATTACCCAATGCCATTTGCAGAGGGAATGGTACGTGATACCAGTGTGATTTCGCAGTATATTCCAGATGTTATCAGTGTTATTTATCCTATCGCTATCGAAGGACAAAAAATTACCGAAAGTAATGGAATGGATTTTGGTCTTCACGTCAATGTGGATATTCGCAAAATGAAAGGGCAGGGGGTTTGGAATTTGTTCACCAACCAGTATCAAAAATCAAATTATGAAACTGAGACAGAGGCTTCACGTATCTTGAAAATTGCTGAAAATGGTGGCAGTGGTTGGTATCAAATGCCGACCGAAAATACTCGCACACTCAACCTCGGAACTCCAGAAAAAATATATATTTCGCACTATCAATACGTACCAGAAACAGGACTGTCCAATGAACTGTATATTCCTGCGCTCAAATTTCCTGTAACCAATATTCCAACGGATCAACCGTATTTTTATCAGAGATTCATAGTGGTGCCTCTGGTGAAAGAAATCCTAACGCAATATGAACCCCAACCTGGGCAACCTCCAGTGACTATTATGCCTCTTATCAAAGAAATCACTTCACCGAGTGCTCGTGAAATGGAAGTAAAAAACTAAGCAAAACAAAGATAGCCCTCCAATAGGGTTATCTTTTTTCTTGTTTGTCTCAGAGTCAGGTGTTATACTCTCTGTATACTTTTTTTTCTTTATTTTTTTATGGAATCAAATATACCTGAACAAAACGTTCCTTTAAAAGAGACGAGCCATACAAAAAAATCATTTTTACCATGGATTTTGGTAATTCTTCTTATTGGAGTTGGGGTTTGGTTGTTTTTCAAAAGATCACATTCTCAGACTGAAACATCATTGGTAGCTTCTTCCTCACCATATATTTCAAATGAAGAAAATTTTTCTTTAGAGGATAAAAGTGCTATTGGAAAATTTATAGAAAATCAAATTCATACTCTTTCACCTGTTGAGGCTTCGAGTGGTACAAAATTTTCTGTACGTTCTGCTCAGTACAAGGGGAATGGCGAATTTTTGGTGGTATATTCAGATTCTTTTTCTACCTATACAGCGAGAGGAATATTTCAACTTCCAGAACCTAAAAAAATAAATATTGTATCTTTTGATATTATTTCTGAGGTTTCGAGTGTGGTCTCTGAGGAAAAACAAAAAGTAGTCGAAGCCTATATCAAAGAAAATATTTCTACACTTTCACCTGAAAAAGAAGTTTTGGGAGGAAAGTTTTATACTACTCGCCTTGTCTTTGAAAAAAACAACACTTTGCATGTAGAATACGAAGACGGTCATAACGCTTATGTGGCCATGGTTTATTTTGCCCTTGAGGAAAATGATCAAGTAAAGATTTTGGATTGGATGATTGTTTCTCCGAAGTAAAAAAGAAAAAAATCCTAATAGCCCAAACTCTTGCATTTTTAGGGATATTTTGCTAGGATAGCTCTATCTTTTAGTACTATTTTATATGTATCGAACACATACCTGTGGTGAACTTTCTCTCAGTAATGTCTCAAATGAGGTTTTGATTTCTGGTTGGGTGCACAAACGTCGTGACCTTGGTGGTTTGGTTTTTGTGGACCTTCGTGATCGTTATGGTTTGACTCAGGTTGTTTTTAATCCGGAAAAAATGGGGGACATGAGTATTGTCGAAGGATTGAAATATGAATATGTGATTCGTGTCAAAGGAACTGTGGTCAAACGTGCTGAAAATACTATCAATAGCGAAATGTCGACGGGTGAAATTGAAGTCCTGGCAAGTGAAATTACTGTCCTCAGTACTGCCAAACCAATGCCATTTGAAATTTTTGAAACGAGTAAAGGTGAGGATGATGAAGAACTTCGTCTCAAATATCGATTCCTCGAGCTTCGTCGTGAAAAACTCAAAAATAATATTCTCTTTCGTGCCAAAATGATTGCCTTTATCCGTCAGTGGATGGAAAAACGTGATTTTGTGGATATTTCTACGCCAATTTTGACGGTTTCTTCTCCAGAAGGTGCGCGAGATTTTTTGGTGCCAAGTCGAATTCATCCTGGCAAATTTTATGCTCTGCCACAGGCTCCACAGCAGTACAAACAGCTTCTCATGGTGGCTGGCTTTGATCGTTACTACCAGATTGCGCCTTGTATGCGCGATGAAGATCCTCGGGCTGATCGCTCGCCTGGAGAATTTTATCAGCTGGACTGCGAAACGAGTTTTATGTCTCAAGATGAGTTTTTTGCCTTGATGGAGCCACTTTTTATTGAACTGACTGAAAATATCGCTGGAAAAATTGTCCAAAATAAACCATTCCCTCGTATTCCCTACAAAGAAGTCATGGAGTCCTATGGTTCTGATCGACCTGATCTGCGTTTTGGTCTCAAGATTCACAATGTATCTGAGTGGGCCAAGCAGAGTGAATTCAAGGTTTTCAAAGAAGCAGAGTATGTTCGCGTGATGTTTGTCCCAGGTGGGCAAGATTTTTCTCGTAGTGAAATCGAAGGCGAACTCACTGACGTTGCCAAACGTGCCAAGGCCAAAGGACTCGCTCATTTGAAATATGTTGATGGAAAATTTGATGGTTCTATTGCCAAGTTTTTTTCCGAAGAGCAGCTCAGTGAACTCAAATCAACTCTGGAACTGTCTGAAAACGGAATTTTGTTTTTTGTAGCAGACAAATATGAAGTGTCTTGCAAATCACTCGGAGTACTTCGTACCCATCTTGGAGAAAAACTGAAACTCGCAGATCCAAATGTGATTGCCTGGGCATGGGTCGTTGATTTTCCATTTTTTGAATGGAATGATACTGATAACAAAATTGATTTTGCCCACAATCCATTTTCTATGCCTCAGGGTGGTATGGAATCACTGCTCCACAAAGATCCGCTTGAAATCGTCGCACACCAATATGACATTATTGCCAATGGCTTGGAACTCTCAAGTGGCGCTGTTCGTAACAAAGATGCAGAACTCATGTACAAAGCTTTTGAAATGGCAGGCTATGGCAAGGAAGTCGTGGATAAAAAATTTGGTCACATGATCAAGGCCTTTGAATATGGTGCTCCTCCTCACTGTGGATTTGCGCCTGGGATTGATCGCTTGGTGATGCTTTTTACTGGAGAAAAAAATATTCGCGCGGTTGTGCCGTTTCCAAAAAATGGAAAGGCAGAAGAACCAATGGTTGGTTCTCCATCAGAAGTGGATGAAAAACAACTTCGAGAACTTCACATCAAAACTGATATCAAAAATTAAAAAAGGTATTTGTCTTCATACCTATGGATTTGAGTAAACTCAATTTTTCTGATTTGCAGCATATTATTGGTGTACGATTTTGTTTGCTTGTTTTCTTGATCTTGGGAGTATTTTTCATTTACAAAAAAAAGCCTTTGTGGGTTTTTTTGGTTCTTACAGGTGTACTCGCATCTCTTAGTTATTTTATTTTTGTTGATAATCTGGCATTGATGTTTTGGGGAACAGAGGGCGACGAAGTGACGCTTGCTGCGATGTTTAACACCTTTGCTCATACGAATTTTTTTGTAGATTTTTCCTATCATAACTTACCACCATTTTATCCACCGTTGTTCTTTTGGATATTTGCGATCTTTGGAAGAATATTTGACTGGAATGGAATTCAAATGGCCAAAATGGCTTCAGGTGTTTCTATTGCTGTATTTCCAATTTTGGCGTATTTGATTCAAAAATGGTATCAGAAAGTGACTCCAGATCCGGACAAAAATGAGTGGTCTCCTACGAACATTACTTTTTTTCTTGCTCCACTTTTTGTTTTTCTTTTTATTGATTGGGATGCTTTTATCCTCAAACCCTATGAAGTGATAAGCGCTTTCCTTGCCATCATCTGGGTAGTCTATCTCGGGCTCGATGCGTATTATAAACGGCTTACGGTGAAGCGAATTCTTGTTTATGGAATAAGTGGGGGAATTTTGTTTTTGACCTATTATCTCTGGCTCGTATTTGGTGCGATTGCTTTTTCTCTTTTTGCTCTTCAGAATATAAAAAAACAAGATCAGTGGTACTACTATGGTCGCCTTTTTATTGTCGCCTGTATAATGTTTTTGGTTGCCACGCCGTATATTGTTCCACTGATTCTTTCCTTTCGCGAATTTGGTTCACAAAATTTCCAGATTAGCTATTTTGTTTTTCAAAATGCAAAATTTCAGGCTGTCATGTTTGAGTTTTTTTCTTGGAGAGGGCTTTTGCTTTTGGGTGGATTTATTTCTCTGATTGTTTTTCGCCACTTATTGTACATTCGACTTCTGATCTCATTTTTTCTTTCGAGTTATATTTGGTATTTTATTGGTCTTGCCAGTCTCTTTTTTTATGGCGCATCAAACCAAGAATTCAAAGGATTTTATTTTATAGACCGAATTATTTTGGCGATCGCTGTGGCCTATGGGATAGAGCGCCTTTGGAAATATTTTGAAGCAAAAAACTTTGCCTATGATTGGAAGCGTCCGCTCCTCTTGCTCGGATTATTCTTTTTGAGTACACAAATGATTTTTGGTTTTTTTCTCAATGATTCTGTTGTTTTGCATCGTCGGTATGCGTCGACACAACTCGATGGTGAAATTTTTAAATTATCTCAATTTTTGAAACAAAATCCTTTGGAGAATAAAGATGCGCTCGTTTTGCAGGCGGGTATTCCGCAGCTCTTGGCCTTTGTTCCTGTCAATAATTTTCTCTACTACAATGCGCACAATTCTCATCCGGCTGCCACGTTTTCCAAAAGAGAGGATTATATTGATGCCTTGGGTTATCTCAAAAAAAGTGAAGATTTGCATAGGCTTGTTTCGACTACTCCCTATGGTTCAATAAAACGATTTATTTTTTTCAAAAATACTGGCAGTGAAAATTATCATCT
>CAYTKU010000001.1:28989-32869 GCA_964438795.1 uncultured Gammaproteobacteria bacterium | reverse complement strand
ATCAAACTATTCTTTTTTGCATAATAATGATACAATAAAACTACTATGGCCCTCCACAAACGAAAAGAATTTATCCATCATAAAAAAAATTTTGATACTTCTCTTATCCGCGAAGTAGTGTTTGGTATGGAAGATGGGATGGTTTCGACCTTTGGTGCAGTGGTTGGTATTGCTGCTACGACATCAAATCCATTTACTGTTATTTTGGCTGGAAGTATTTTGATTGGTGTGGAGTCTCTCTCGATGGCAGTGGGATCCTATCTTTCGAACAAATCAGAAAAAGAAATCGATCAAAGAAAAATCGAAGAAGAAAACATAGAACTGCGTGAATATCCAAGTGAAGAGAAAGAAGAATTGTTTGATATGTTTGTTGCTGATGGTTGGCCGAAAAAACTTGCTACAGAAATGTCAGAAGTCGCATCAAAAAATAAAAAGCTGTTCCTCAAAGAAATGACCTACCGTGAACTCAAAGTATTTCCTGAGAGCAAAGGATCTCCAATCAAAAATGCTTGTGCTATGGGTGTTTCATATATTATTGGTGGTGCTATCCCTCTGGTTCCTTACTTTCTTTTTCCTATCTCGACTGCTATCCCCGTTTCGATTGGTGTGACGCTTATCGGACTGTTTTTGCTTGGTGTAGCAACCACGCACTATTCAAACAGAAATTGGTGGAGAGCGGGTATGGAAATGCTCCTTTTGGCAACCGCGGCTGGTGGTATTGGCTACCTGATTGGAAAACTGGTCGATTATTTGGGTGTCTAAATTTTCTTTGACTTTTGGGTATGATTAGGATACACTTTTGAGTAGAAGTTTATTTTTTTAACTGAAAATCTATGCATCAACATGATTGCGTTTGTATGCCATCTCTCATTGGAAGTGAGCTTCCAGAAGGAAAATTTGATATTTTTCATGATGGAAAATTCAAAAAAATTGATCTCAAAGATTATCGTGGAAAATGGCTGATTCTTTTCTTTTACCCAGCTGATTTTACATTTGTATGTCCGACAGAACTGGTGGAAATGGCAGATCTTTATGGTGAATTTCAAAAGCTCGGTGCAGAAATCGTCAGTGTGAGTACTGATACTCAGTTTGTTCACAAAGCCTGGCATGATAACTCTCCGTCGATTGCTAAAGTAAAATTTCCAATGCTGGCTGATCCAACAGGAGAACTTTGCCGCTACCTTGGAACCTATATTCAAGAAGAAGGAATTTCACTTCGTGCGAGCTTTATCGTAGATCCAGAAGGATTGATCAAAGCCTATGAAGTTCATGACAATAGCATTGGTCGCTCAGCTGGAGAACTTTTGCGCAAACTTCAAGCAGCTCTCTATGTTCGTGAACATGGCGGAGAAGTCTGCCCTGCCAATTGGAAACCAGGTGCGTCAACCTTGAAACCTGGTGAAGATTTGGTCGGTAAGATTTAATTTTGTATGTATCAAGCAAAAGATTTTTCGCATCTCCTCGGTTTGGCTGGGTTTAGTGATACGCTGTTAAATAATCACTTTACGCTCTACCAAGGGTATGTAAACAACGTCAATATACTTCTTGAAAAGATGAATAAAATTCGCGAAGAGCGTTTGGCTGGAGATGATTCTCGAAAAGAAGAGTCGGCGGAACTTCATCGCCGCTATGGCTGGGAATACAATGGAATGAAGTTACATGAATTGTATTTTGGAAACATGACGAAAGAAAAATCTTCTTTTGATCCTGAGAGTGCCTTTGGCAAAAAAGTTGTTGAACGATTTGGATCTTTTGACACATTTGCCCAGCATTTTACCAAAAACGTTGGTATGTTTCGTGGTATTGGCTGGGTAGCCTTGATAGAGCGCGATGAAACTCTCGGAGTTATCTGGATTGGGGAGCATGATGAAGGGCTTTTGGTGGGCAGTAAGATACTTCTTATTATGGATGTATTTGAACATGCTTTTATGGTCGACTATGGCCTCAAGCGGGCTGATTATATTGCTGCTTTCTGGAACTCGATTGATTGGTCTGTAGTAGAGAAGCGGCTTGTCTAAGAAAAAGAAAAAAATTAAGAAAATCCTCCCAAAGGGGGATTTTTTGTTTGTAAATATTTTTTCTGTAATGTTTTGGACTTTTTATCGTTATACTGGTATAAAGTTAATTTTTAAGAGATGTCTATGAGCCTCAAGATGGTACATATTGTCATGAATGCTTCGGTTGTGGCGGTGGTCGCGATTGTGGTAGTGGTGGCAATGAATTTGAAATTTTAATGTATTTTTATAAAGAAAAAATATGAAAGAAGTAATCATGATACTAGCTCTCGTCGGCGGAATTGCCTTTTTGGCAGGATGTTCATATGGCAATGCCACAGCTCCTGTACAAGATAAAATTATCCCGTCAGAATCAAATAAAGAAGAAGTCCCTGAAATCAAAAAGATTTCATATACAACAAAAAATGGACTGGTAAATTTTTCTTATCCAGAAAAGACCTTTATTCCCGGTGATGTCAATCAATTTGTACCAGTTGTAGTAGAAGACAAAGGAGATTTTGTCGCGGTCCATCCTGAGGGAATGTCTTTGTCACTCGGAGATGCTAGTTATTTTAGTATTATTTCAAAAGCTAAAATAGAAAAGTCTGAAATTAATACATTTGTGCAAAAAACTTTTGGAGACAGTGATTGCACTGTACATTTTGATGAAAAATATCAATTTATTTGGCGTGGGGAAATAAATGGAGTACTCAGTGATGATGAAAATGATTGTCATGTACTTAACATCATATCATGGTATGATCCCACAAATAAAGTTTTGATTCTCAAAAATAGTGGCAAAATTGGAGACTTTTTTACTTCTGGAAGTACGGTAAATCCGTCAGATTTGAATGATGATATTCACCAAAGTATTCGCTTAATTTATTTACAAAAAGTATTTCCAATTCGTTATAGCAATGAACAATTTGGATTTGAATTAAATTTGCCGAAAACGTGGGAGAATTATTTTGTTACCAGAAGAACATTAGATTGGGGAGATTTTCGAACAAGTGATTCTTTTGACTTTGGGTTAGATGTTCAAGAGTCATTGTTTACTATCGGTGTACATAGTAAGGATCAGTGGAAAAAAATAGATCAAGAGCAAAACAAAGAATCTATTTACATGAAGACATATTTGGGAGAAAATGAAAAATATGTATTTTCTTTTGCATCGAGCTATGATTTGGTAAATGAAGAAGCTGGGGATCGAGTCGATGAGGCTCGAACTGTCTTACATACGTTTCAAGTAAAATAATATATAAAATCGGTACTCTAAGGCTACCGGTTTTTATTTTGTAAGCCATCAAAAGGTTATTGACATTTGTGAGGATGCCGACTATATTTAAGGCGAATTGATTTTTTATTCTATGGATCAACTCTTACACATACAAAATAACAAAAAAAATTTGGACCTGCGCTGGGAAATACTTCGAGGGATTCGTGAATTTTTTTGGTCTGAAAATTTTATCGAAGTAGAGACGCCCTTGCTTTTACGTTTGCCAGGACAAGAACCCTACCTTTCACCGATGAGACTCCAGCTTCATGATGAAACAGGTAAAGAATATACAGGTTTTCTTCATACCTCTCCGGAGTATGGAATGAAAAAAATGCTTGCATCAGGCTATGAAAAAATATTTTCTCTGTGCAAAACATTTCGAGATTATGAAAGTCTTGGTGGAACGCATAATCCAGAATTTACCATGATCGAATGGTACCGCGCTCATTCAAATTTTTTACAAATCATGGATGATGTCGAAGGTTTATTTGATTTTATTGCAAAAAAATTGAAAACAGAACAGAAAATTCAATTTGAGCGCATGCATATGCGGGAAGTGTGGCAAAAATTTGTGGGAGTGAATCTCGATGATTATCTTTCAGAAGATGCA
>CAYTKU010000001.1:27126-28889 GCA_964438795.1 uncultured Gammaproteobacteria bacterium | reverse complement strand
GGAAAAGGAACTGAAATTACCTACAAAAGTGGAGAATCAGTCGATGTGGTTCAGGTGAATTATCAAAATGTTCAATACCTCTATAACAATGGGACTTTTTATTCTTTTATGAATAAAGATAACTACGAAACCATTGATGTAAATGCAGATACGATTGGTGAAGATGCAAAATATCTCAAAGAAGGACTTGAAGTCGTCCTCGCTATGCATGAGAACAATGCTGTTGCCTTGCAGCTTCCGATCAAAGTACAATACTCAGTTGCAGAAGCGCCTCCAGCTGTAAAAGGGGATAGTGCGGGTGGAAATGTTACCAAAGAAATTACTCTGGACAATGGTCTCAAGATCTATGCTCCGATTTTTATCAAAGAAGGAGAAGAAATTTTGGTGAATACGGAGACTGGCGAATACGGCGGGCGAGTCAACGAAAAATAGTTAATTTATTCTATTTTTGGCACATTTCTTCGTTGTCACTGCGCGCCTCGCTCACCGTAGCCGTGTGCTACGGCTCGCTGCTGTGCTCGTTGCCGCCTCGAACTGTATCCAAAAATAGAACAAATTGAAAACAATTACATTAAAAAGAGATAAAAAAAGAATCCCGAGGAACCGAGATTCTTTTTTATTTATAACATCGCCTCACATTTTTTGATAATATAGTTTGGAGAGATTTTTGCCCTTTCATAGAGCTCTTCGGCGGTGCCAGAAGTTTGGTATTCATCGACTCCCATTATGTCGAATTTTTGCAAAACGATTTTTTCTTTTTGAAGATAGAGTGCCAGTTGGCTCGCCAGTCCACTTTTGGTATTGTGATCTTCCACCGTCAAAAGTCGTTTGGTTTTTTGTAGAGATTTTTTGAGAGTAGCATCAAATTGTTTGATTGAGCTTACAATAATAATTTCGACGTGAATATTTTGGAGTTTCAGTTCACTATATGCTTCAAGGGCTTGGTAGACCATTGATCCGTTCACGGCAAGAGTCAGGTCATTTCCCTCGCGAAGTCGATCGCATCGTCCATAGGTATATTTGTATTTGGCATCAAAAAACGGAGTACCATTTTCTTTGGTGAGTACTGGGATTTTGTGTCGTCCCATGCGCATATAAAAGTTACCATAGTGCGACGCAATGTAGCGTATCATATGGTCTGTCTGGTTTGGATCAGCTGGTTCGAGTTCCATGGTATGGAATAATCCGAGCATGGAACCCATATCGTCAACGGCTTGATGGGTTGGACCATCTTCACCGACCGAAAGTCCACAGTGTGTGGCGACCATTTTGACATTGGTTTGATTGATATCATTCACCCGCGCTTGATCTTTGGCGCGGCTGGTCATAAAGGCTCCAAAGGTAGAGACAAAAGGAATATATCCGGATAGGCTGAGGCCCCCAGCACAGGAAACCATCTGTTGTTCGGCAACTCCACATTCAATATGCCTCTCAGGGAATTTGGCTTTGAGTAGATCAGTCTTTACTGATACTGAGAGATCAGCTGTGAGAGCAATAATATTTTTATTGAGCTTCGCCAGATCAAGAAGCGCATTGCCATAGGCGCTGCGACAATCCAGCATTTCTTTGGGTGAATAGGTCTGAGGTTTTCCTATTTTTATTGGCAGCTTGGTGAGAGATTTGAGAAATTTTGGTTTTTCTGTCTGGAACTTGAGTTGTTTTTTAAAATTATTCAAGATCTGTTCTTCTTTTGGAGTGAATGTGAGTTCGGATAAGGCTTTTTGTGCCTCTTCCTCACTGGCTGCTTTGCCATGCCAGGTCGC
>CAYTKU010000001.1:0-27026 GCA_964438795.1 uncultured Gammaproteobacteria bacterium | reverse complement strand
AGTTCATATTTGGCCGCAAAGTTCATCATCTCATACACTTGGCCTTCTTGTGATTCGCCGTCTCCAAGTGTTGCAAATACTTTTTTTACTCTGATCGAAGTCGAAGAATTACCCTTTTGTGACTGAAGTTTTTGTGCCAGAGCAAATCCACTCGCCGCAGATATTCCTGCACCAAGTGGGCCTGTACTATACCAGACACCTGGAACCTGGCGAGAGACGTGGCCTTCGAACTGAGATCCAATTTTGCGAAAATTATCGATAACATCTTTTTTTGGTACTGTTCCAAGTTCTGCCAAAAGAGCATAGATGGCAGGAGAAATATGACCATTGGAGATAACAACAGGATCATTGGTGTGGCTGATGATACATGTATAGAGGAGTGAAAGATAGTCAATTGAGCTCAGTGATCCTCCTGGATGTCCGCTCTGTGCTTCTGTGGTCATTTCAATAATTGTTCTTCGGCAAGAGCGGGCAAAGAGTTCAATATTTTTTATCTCTTCTCGTGAAAGAGTTGATCCAATTTTTGGAATGCGGACAGGCATAAAAATGTGGAGAAAATAAACAGGCTAAAAATTTTGAGTATAATTTTTTTGGAAAAAAGAAAAGAGAAAAAATATCATTGCGACTTGAATAGCAAGAATCAAAACAATAACTGCTTGAAAAGAAAGTTTTTTGGTTTTATGTCGAAAATATTTCATTGAAAGAAGTGCTGCTGGAGATCCGCCAAGAAGTGTCAGGAGCCAGAGTGTTTTTTCTGGAGTTCTGCGTCCATTGCCACGAGATCTCATTTTATCGAGGCCAAAAGTAATAAATGTAATAATATTGACTATGAATAGGAAGATGATCAGAGCTTGAAATATGGGCGAAAGTCCAAAAAATTGAGAAAACATAGAGAGAAAGCTATGCTTCTTCGGAGGCTGCTGTTCCCATGTGAAACTTTCGATCAATGTGAGAATAGTGTATCAGGTCTTCACGAACCTTGTCTGGATTTTTTACATTTTTAAAGACAATGTTAATATTATTTGATGCTGTTTTTACAATTACGTTTCCATATTTAAAGACCGTCGCAAGAACTCCATGCGTATCAGATGTGACGTCTTGGATGCGAAAAAGATCAAGCTCAGAAATCGAACGGGAAAAAAGTCCTTGCTGCTCAATATCAATGATTCTATCATTGGTTACGATCCAGATGTCGAGATAAAAAATAATAAATTCAGTATAAAAAAATAATAAGATACTGAGATAATAGATGCTTGCTGACAAAACAAGGAGTGGATAGGAAATGGGCCCGAGGAGAAGATCTGAGAGAGAGTTGCGAATAAAAAAATAAAGAATAATCGGGATGATTGCTAAGATGAAAAAAAACAAAATCTGTGGGATAAATGTGATTGGATGACGTCTGAGCACATAGATAATATTCTCGTAGGATTTTTGTTTTATAACATCAGAAAGATGGTGCATACACAAAGGTATTAGAATGGATCTGAAAATGATTCAAGTGGTGTTTGGCCAAAAAGTGATTGGGTCCAGTTCACATCGATCAAAAAAATAGCGGTAAAATACAGTATGATTGTAGCAGCGGAAAGAATAAAAAAAGTAAAAGCAAAGCTCACCAGAGTCAATGAAGCGGTCGTTGCAAGATGATAAAGATTGACAAAGGTAAAAATTAAAAAAACAACCATGAAAACAATATAAGCGAAAAGCAATGTGTAAAGAGGTATGTTCATAAAAATTTAGATAAATGGTTCAGTTGATGGTGGGGGAGTTTGGTCGAGGTGGGTGTAGGCAAGACGTGTGGCTTTGCGTCCACGAGGCGTTCTTTCAATCATCCCGATTTGGAGGAGATATGGTTCATAGATGGTTTCGAGTGTATCAATATCTTCTGCAATACTCGCGGCAAGGGTGCTGAGTCCGACTGGGCCACCAGAAAATTTTTCAATAAGAGCGCGAAGTATTTTGTGATCTACTTCATCGAGACCATATACATCAACATGCAAAAGTGCGAGGGCTTCTTCTGCTGATTTTTGTGTAATTATACCACAATGTTTGATTTGAGCATAGTCACGAACTCGTCTCAAGAGTCTATTGGCTACCCGAGGGGTACGTCGTGCTCGTTCGGCAATAATTTTTTTTGCGGGTGGTTCCATTTCTGTTTTGAGGACGCTTGCATTTCGCCAGAGAATTTTTTCTATATCTTCATGTTCATAGAATGAAAGATGAAACATGTGTCCAAAGCGGTCACGAAATGGGCTCGAAAGGAGGTTCATCTTGGTCGTCGCTCCTACCAATGTAAATTTTTCAAGTGGCATACGAAGCGTTCGTGCTCCGGGACCTTTGCCAATAATAATATCAATAGCAAAATCTTCCATCGCAGTATAGAGGACTTCTTCAATAGTACGGTTCATGCGGTGGATTTCGTCAATAAAGAGGACATCTCCAGAGGCAAGATTGGAAAGTATGGCAGCAAGATCTCCAACACGTTCGAGTGCTGGTCCTGCGGTAACTTTGATATTTGCACCCATTTCTCGGGCAATAATACTCGCGAGCGTGGTTTTGCCAAGTCCTGGATTGCCATAGAGAAGAATATGCTCGAGCGGTTCTTCTCGTTGTTTGGCTGCTTGCATCGAGATAGAGAGAGGTTCTTTTATGTGCTCTTGTCCAATAAATTCCTCGAGAGTTTGTGGACGAAGTGCTGTATCAAAGCGTACTTCTTCTGGTTGCTCGGATGCATCAATCACTCTATTTTCAATTGTTTCAAGAAAAGAATCATTGTCCATAGTAGGCTAATGGTATCATGAAAAAAAGTTATGAACAATCAATTGTGGATAACATCTGTACAATGCCACCTGTGGTGGACAAAAGAACCTTTTTTCAGCAAAAAAAAGACATATTTGGTCACGCTTTTTAAATATGTTATAATTGTCAGTACTTAGACCAAACACTACATATTGTGGTAATAGTGTACACAAACCACAATATATAGTATTTGATTCGGTTTCATTTTTTATTTTTCTATGGCCTATGGCTCCTGTCTCCACCCTCACTCAAATCAAAAAACGCAGCGGTGAAATTGTTGCGTTTCAGCCAGAAAAAATTTTTCATGCGCTTCAAAAAGCGTTTGAAAGTATCTTTGGCTCGAGTACTGATGCACTCTTATCTGAAATTACAGAGGATGTAGTCAATCATTTGGAAGAAAATTTTAAAGAACGTACTCCTGGTGTGGAAGATGTTCAAAATACTGTAGAAAATGTTCTCATGGAAAAAGGTTATTTTGATGTAGCCAAAAATTATATTATTTATCGCTATGAACATAGCAAGGTCCGCGAAGTAAAAAAACAAGAAGTTCAGAGAAAAATAGAAGAAGAAGGACTCTATATCACAAAAAGAGATGGAAAAAAAGAACTTTTTTCGCTTGCAAAACTCAAAAAAACATTGGTATATGCATCGAAAGGGTTTGAAAAAGAAGTAAATATTGAAGCTTTGGCAGAACAATGCCGATTGGAGCTCCATGAAGATATTAGTACAAGGGATATTACAAAAAGCTTGATCATGGTCGTACGAAGTTCGATTGAACAAGATCCTGCGTATTCCAAAGTCGCAGCTCGTCTTCTTTTGTGGAAACTCTACAAAGATATTATTGGACATGACAAAATTGATTTTTCTCTTCTTGAAAAACAGCTCCGTGAAGTTTTTCCAGAATGTATTCGTAAGGGAGTGGCAGCGAATCGTCTTGACCCAAAAATGTTGACGTTTGATTTGAATTCTCTTGCGACCAAGCTCAAATTTGAACGTGACGATCTCTTGGATTTTATGGCCATGCAGACGTTGAATGATCGTTATTTTACGTCAAATCCTGTTACGAAAGAAATTTTTGAAGGACCTCAATTTTTTTGGATGCGCGTTGCCATGGGATTTGCACTCAATGAAAAAGATGAAATCAAAGAAAAAAAAGCAGTGGAATTTTATGAAATTATTTCTACTTTGCGATATACTCCTTCGACTCCAACATTGTTTCACTCTGGTACGATGCATCCTCAGATGAGTGCGTGTTATCTCAATACCGTAGAAGATTCACTCGATCATATTTTTAAAGTATACGGTGACAATGCACAGCTCTCCAAATGGTCTGGTGGAGTTGGAACTGATTGGACCAATCTTCGTGGAACAGGAGCTCTCATCAAAGGAACAGGTGTTGAGAGTCAAGGAACGGTTCCATTTTTGAAAATTGCAAATGATACGACCGTTGCTATCAATCGAAGTGGAAAACGTCGTGGTGCTACTTGTGTGTATATGGAAACATGGCACTGGGATATTGAAGATTTTATTGAACTTCGCAAAAATACTGGAGATGAGCGTCGCCGTACGCATGATATGGATACCAGTAATTGGATTCCAGATCTTTTTATGGAGCGAGTAAAATCTGATGGGGATTGGACACTTTTTTCACCAGACGAAACACCAGATTTGCATCATATTTATGGTCGTGAGTTCAAAGAAAAGTATGAACTCTATGAAGAAAAAGCTCGCAAAGGCGAAATTCGTCTTCACAAAACCATGAAAGCGCGAGATCTTTGGAAAAAAATGATTACCATGCTTTTTGAAACAGGACACCCTTGGGTGACCTTCAAAGATGCGTGCAATATTCGCTCTCCACAAGATCATGTTGGTGTGGTACACAATTCAAATCTTTGTACAGAAATCACTCTCAATACTTCTGCTGAAGAAACAGCCGTATGTAATCTTGGTTCTGTCAATTTGGCAAGACATGTGGTTGATGGAAAATTGAATCAGGCTATGCTTCAGGAAACTATTCATTTTGCCATGAGAATGCTCGACAATGTTATTGATTTGAATTTTTATCCAACCAAAGAGGCAAAGGTTTCAAACATGAAGCATCGTCCTGTTGGTCTTGGAATTATGGGAACACAAGATGCACTCTATATTCTTGATATTCCTTTTGATAGTGAAGAGGCTGTGCGCTTTGCTGATACCAGCATGGAAGCTATTTCTTATTATGCTATTTTGGCTTCTTCAGAATTGGCGCGTGAGCGAGGTCGATACCAAAGCTACAAAGGTTCAAAATGGGATCGAGGTATTTTTCCAATTGATACGATTGCACTTCTTGAACAAGAGCGTGGTATGGCTATCCCGGTTGATCGATCAAGTAGTATGGACTGGGCACCAGTCCGTGAGCATGTCAAAAAATATGGTATGCGTAACAGCAACTGTATGGCGATTGCTCCAACCGCTACGATTTCTACGATCAATGGAAGTGTGCCAAGTATTGAGCCGATCTACAAAAATATTTATGTAAAATCAAATCAAACAGGAGATTTTATTATTGTCAATGAATGGTTGGTAGAAGATCTCAAAAAACTTGGTCTTTGGGATTATGAAATGCTTGGGAAAATAAAATATTTTGATGGAAATATCAATAATATTGATGAAATTCCACAGCACCTCAAAGATAAATATAAAGAAACTTTTGACATTGATCCTCGTTGGGGTATCAAACAGACCGCCGCTCGTGGAAAATGGATTGATCAGAGTCAATCATTCAATATTTTTTATGGTGGTAAAAGTGGAAAAGAAATTAGTGACATTTACATGTATGCCTGGGAAATGGGGCTCAAAACAACGTATTATTTGCGTACTCTCGGAGCAAGTCAAGTAGAAAAATCTACGGTTGATACCAAACAATATGGTTCAACTCATGAGAGAAAAGGTTTTACAACAACGGCACCTGTATCACCTACACCTGTGCCTGCTACTGAAACCGTTTCTCCTGCTACAAAGGCATCAGACGTTGATCCAGTAACAGGCGTAAAACTCTGCAAGATCAGTGATCCAACGTGTGAATCTTGTCAGTAAAATACAAGATACAGAGATAACAATACAAAGTGTATATTGTTCCATGTATTTTGAATATTAACAACTATTTTCTCTATGCCAATCAAAATGACCAATGAAAAGGTAAATATCAATAACCGTCGTATTATCAATGGGAAAGATGCGGATGTGGTTCAGCTTTATCCAATGAAACATACGTTTGCTTGGAATGCGTACAATGTAGGAAATTCGAATCACTGGCTTCCAACAGAAATTGCCATGCAAAAAGATATTGAGCAGTGGAAATCTCCAACATTTTTGAATCAAGATGAGAGACAAGCGCTCAAGACTGTACTTGGATTTTTTACCACAGCTGATTCTATTGCTGCGAACAATGTTGTTCTTGCTCTGTACAAACATATTACTTCTCCTGAGTGCCGCATGTATTTGCTTCGTCAGGGATATGAAGAGGCCATTCATACACATGCATACCAATATATTGTAGAGTCTCTTGGCCTTGAAGAAGGCGAAATCTTCAATATGTACCGTGAAGTCGAAGCGATCTATAACAAAGCTTCATTTATTCTTGGATTTAATGAAGGAATTTTCAATCCAGATTTCAAAACTGGCACACTTGAAAATGATCAAAAATTTTTGGAAAACTTGTGTGTGTTTTCTCTCATCATGGAAGGAATTTTCTTTTATAGTTCATTTGCTGTTATATTTGGGTTTCAACGTCAAAATAAAATGCAGGGCTGCGCTGAACAGATTCAATATATTATGCGCGATGAATCCCAGCACCTCAATTTTGGTATCAACATGATCAATACGATCAAAGAAGAACAGCCAGAACTCTGGACTCCAGAATTTCAACAGCATATTATTGATTTGGTCAAAGAAGCGGCTCGACTCGAATATACTTTTGCCAATACAGTGTTTCCAAAAGGAATTTTTGGAATGAATGCTGAAGGCTTTACCAAGTATATCGAGCATATTGCTGATCGACGCCTGTCTCGTGTTGGACTTCCAGAACAATTTCATACCCCAAACCCATTTCCATGGATGAGTGAAGCAATTGATTTGTCAAAAGAGAAAAATTTTTTTGAAACTCGTGTAACAGAATATCAGGTTGGTGGAACATTGGATTGGTAGTACGAAGAAAAAAAATATTCGCTTGTCGTGGATATAAAAAACCAGTCGCTTCGTGTGACCGGTTTTTTATTTTATGTTTCAAGTTTTATTTGCCTTTATTTCTTTTTTGTTCGAGAAACCAATCAATGGCTTTTTGGAGATCTTTTTCACCAAAGGCTGGCCAGTAGGTAGGAGTGAAGTAAAGTTCAGCATAGGTGCTTTGCCAAGGCAGATAGTTTGACAGACGCTGATCACCACCAGTGCGTATAACCATATCAACATCAGGAACATCTTTGGTATCAAGATGTTCTTGAAAAAATTGTTCGGTGATTTGTGATGGTCGAAGCTTTTTTCCCAAAAGTTTTTTTACGGTACGTATGATTTCGTCTCGTCCACCATAGTTGACAGCAAGGGTCAAAACCATTTTTTTGTGAGGCTTGGTTTCTTTGACTAAGTTTTTGAGTATATCTTTTGTTTTTTCTGGAATTGCTTCAATATCTCCGATCAATCGCATTTGGATCTCATTTTTTTTGAGATCTTTGAGATATTTTTTCATTCTTTCCATGAGAGTGAAAATATGTTTCAGCTCTTGTGGTGAACGGCCTTTGAGGTTTTCGGTTGAGAGGGCATAAAAAGTGATATAGGGTATACCCATATTTCCTGCGAGCTCTGTAATTTTTTTCAGGGTTTCGGCTCCTTCACTATGACCTTTTATACTGGGGAGGCCTTGGTTTTTGGCCCAGCGGCGGTTGCCATCCATGATAATGGCGAGGTGTTGAAACGGAGGGGTGGAATTGGACATACAAAAAATAATTGTGAAGCTCTACTATACCCGTTTGCCTTGATTTTTTCAAGTCAGTTTGGTATATTCTCTCTGTTCGATAAGTCGCAGTGGTGGAATGGTATACACGAGGGACTTAAAATCCCTTGGCCGTAAGGTCTTGCGGGTTCGATCCCCGCCTGCGACACAAAAAAATACCCGAGAAGGGTATTTTTTGCTTTTTTAGGAATAGTGTCAGATTTTTTCCTGAGAAGATTAATTTTTCTTTAATTCCTTCTGATAATAATGTTCGTAGATACTGATGATAGAGAGAAAAAGGGCCGTAATAATGGGTCCAATAACAAATCCAGTAATGCCAAAACGGGCAATTCCGCCAAGGGTGGAAAAGAGCACGAGAAGTGAATGCATTTGGATATCGCGTCCGACCAGTGTTGGTCGAAGCAGATTGTCGATGGTACTGATCACGAGTCCACCAAAGAGGAGTATGGTCAGTCCTTCCCATGTATTGCCGAGGAGTAGCATGATAATACCAGCAGGCACCCAGACCAGAGCTGATCCTGCTGCCGGAATGATAGAGAGAAGGATCATCATGACGCCCCAAATCAGCGCTCCTTCAATCCCGGTAAGCCAGAACAAAATTCCTCCAAGCGTCCCTTGGATACCTCCGATGATGAATGTACCTTTCAGTGTTGCTCGTGCAGTAGAAGTAAAGCGTGCATACAACATTTCTTCATATTCATCTCCGAGTGGAGAGAGGTAGAGCAGTTTGTGCAAAAATTCTTTTCCATCTTTGAGAAAATAAAAGAGGGTATAGAACATGATAAACAAACTAAAGAAAAATCCAAACGAGTATTGTGTGATAGTCCCAAGATTTTTTACAAACCAGAGACTGATATCTTTGGCACCATTGATAACTTTTTCTTGAATCTGTAAAAAGTTTTCATTGATATACGATCCTATATATGGAATCTCACTGGCGCTTTCTCGAAGCTGTTGCATATCACTAAATTGTTCAGAGGCAGCAAATTTTGTTGAGAGATTACTTGCTTCATTGAGCAGGAGCAGACCTATTGCAAACAAGGGCAAGAGGACTGACACAAAAGCAATGACTGTGGTTATTGCAGCACCAAGATTTGGCATTTTGATATGGTGCACTATAAAGGTATAGAGCGGATAAAACATGATCGCAAAAATGGCGGCCCAAAAGATAGAATAGGAGTAGGGAGCCGTCAGGTAGAGAAATCCAATTGCAAAAATGAGGATGAGTCCAAAAAAGAATTTTGTCTTAATTTTTTGGAAGTCCATTTTTCCTTTTGTTGGCATAGAGTGGGGTTATGGAGAATAATATTATTTTTTTTGCTCTTGAAACATTGTTCGGATGACATCATCTACTGATATTTCATTGATGAGAATATCGTCAACGGGGAGGGTGGTCAAAATTTTCGCAGCAACAATTTTTATCTGTTCTTTTGGAACATCGAGAACCACTCTTTGTTTGTTCCATTCTTTGATTTTTCCAAAACCATTCAAATCTTTTTTGAGGACTGATGAAGTAAAGCTTACTTCGAGAGTTTTCGTTTTTACATAGTGATTGAGGAGTGCCTTGAGTCCTCCATCATACACAATCGTACCATGATTGATCACAATTACCCTCTCACAGAGAGCTTCTACATCCTCCATATAGTGGGAGGTCAAAATAATGGTTGTTTTTTTCTTTTTGTTATATTCTTTGAGGAACTCGCGAATGTTATTTTGTGAGATTACATCGAGTCCAATGGTCGGTTCATCGAGAAAAAGGACTTTGGGTGAATGGAGCAGTGCTGCCACGAGCTCGCATTTCATACGTTCACCGAGGGAAAGTTTTCGTACGGGTACGTCAAGCAATTTTTTGATATCGAGCAAAGTTGAGAGTTCTTCGAGGGTTTCGGAAAAAATCTTATCAGGCACTTCGTAAATTTCTTTATTGAGGATAAAGCTTTCCATGGCAGGCAGATCCCACCAAAGTTGATTTTTTTGTCCCATGACCAGAGCAAAGTTCATTTGAAATTCTTTTTCTCGTTTCCATGGTGTATGTCCGAGGACGGTTGCTTCTCCGCCAGATGGGTAAAGTATTCCAGAGAGCATTTTGAGCGTGGTGGTTTTGCCAGCACCATTGGGACCCAAAAAACCAACAATTTCACCTTGTTCAATAGAAAAATTTATATCTTTGACTGCCTCGGTAAAAAGTTTTTCACGGTGAAAAAGGCTTTTGATCGACGCCAAAAGACCAGGAGCTTTTTTGTAATATTCGTACGTTTTTTTCAAATTTTTGACTTCAATGAGGGACATAGTATGTTCTTTAGTATACATGTTTTTGGTATTTTTGGAAATTGAGAATATGGTTTAGCTGCTTGCGCTGGTATAGGATTTTACTGCATGTCTCCAAAATAACAGAGAGAGGACAAAGAAGATCAGGGTCATACCAAACACAAAAAATACAACACTTGGAGAAATTTTTCCGAGGAGTGCTTGTGTTGGAAAATAAGCTGTGTATGCAATGGGGATCGCTGTAAGAAATAAAATTTTCATAAATTTTGGAAGAATATTGAGTGGGTATTTGCCAAAATCATAAAAAGTAAACCAAGCTCCATTAATATTGTCGATTTTATAAAACCAAAAACTGA
The DNA here is from genome assembly GCA_964438795.1 of uncultured Gammaproteobacteria bacterium. Taxonomy (GTDB): domain Bacteria; phylum Patescibacteriota; class Patescibacteriia; order Magasanikbacterales; family UBA922; genus CAYTKU01. The sequence goes on along the minus strand of CAYTKU010000001.1, from coordinate 16,622 downwards.
GGGTATTCAAAAAAAGTAAAACAGAATATAAAATTATTGATGAACATCCGATCAAAAATATACTCAGCAGTATTGATATAAGATCAAGATCTATTTGAAAATAATTGAGGATAAATCCTAAAATTCCAAATTGGATGACAAGTTTGTAGAGGTTATTGAGTTGAATTTTTTCGGCTGTTATGAGAAAGAGGGAATTTACCGGCTTGGTAAAGTACAAATCAAGTTCTCCTCGTGTTACTTTATCTGGAATACTTCGAATATTTGGTTCAAAAAAAAGTATACATATTTCATCCACAATAATCCATATCGTCGAGAGCAAAAAAACTTCACCTTTTGTCCAATTGCCAATAGCTTCAGCATATTGAAACAAAATGTGAATGGTCAAAAAGACGAGGCCCATATAAGCCAGGTTCGTGAACAGGTTGAGCACAATATGTTTGCGGTACTGCGCTTCAACTGAAAATGAGTTTGCCAAAAATACTTTGTATATATTCCAATATTTTTTCATATTCAAGAAGAAATTTTAGGCTCCTGGTGCTTCATATCGCCGGAGTCCTCGTTTCCAGAGAAAAATACACAGAAGGGACAAAAAAATAATCCAGCCAAATGCAATCAAAAAGTGATAAAATATTTCATGAAGTTGAATTTTTTGAAGATAAATTTGGGCAGGAATAAATGCAAGGTATTGAAAAGGGAGATAAATAGCAATGGTTTGTAATACCAGAGGGTAGAGTGTGAGGGGGGCGAGTTCTCCGCCAAATACTTTTTCAAGGAGTGATCGCATTTGCATGGCAGCACCACTTTGCTCGAGCCAAAAAGCACTCAATCCAATAATTACATGCAATAAACACGATAGTATATAGGCAAGGCCCAAAGAAAAAACAAAAAGAATTACGGTCAAAAAAGATTTTGGAAGAATAATATATTCGGGAAATAAAACTGAAAAAATCAAAAAAAATGGTAATGCCAAAAGTGAAACCAAAAAATTATAGGCATATCCTTCGCTGCACATTTTGACTGCATAATTTATTGGACGCAACAGGGCTTTGGTCAGGTCTCCATAGCGTATATCTCTTTCTATATATTCTCCTGCGTGTGATGCTGATGCCAATGAGATAAAGGCCATCAGAATATAGTAAGTGATAATATCAGCAGGAGTAAATCCTCGGATATCAGTTCTTCCTGCATAGATAGCGAGCCACAAAAATGGTAGGATAAGAAATTGCCCCATATCTACAAAAATCCAAATAAGCATTCGTCCTCGATAGGTTAAATGTTTGGTGATTTGTGCTTTGAAGCATGTAAAATATTTATTCATAGAGTCTTTTAGCTACTGGCACTCGAATAATATTTGATATTATTTTTCCAAAAAACAATTGACATGACAAAAAACAAAAGAGTAACCAAAATACTCATGAGGATCATCTGAAGATCTGCCTGACCAAAGAGTGCTTTGACGGGGAATCCTGATGCAATAATCACTGGAATAAGAAAAGTAAAAACAAATTGTACTTTGGAAGAAAATATTTCTGGTGGAAATCGTCCAAGTGTCATGCATTCACGGTAGAGCCAAATAATATGATCACTCTCTACGGTTCGAATCGTGAGCGCTGCCGTAAGTATGTGAATAGAGAGAACAATAATGAGTCCTAAAAACAAAAAGAAAATATACATGCCAAGAGATATCGGCATCAAAAGACCAAGGTTGTGTATGGCTTGGCTTGTGAGATACACAATAGGAATAAGAAAGATAAAATCAAGAAGATCTGTGAGCTTGGTCAACGAATAAAAGAGGGGACTGATCGGACGCATCAAAAAAAAATCAAAATTTCCTTTTCGAACATCATGTTTGAGTGTGTATATCCCTCGAAAAAATGCTTGAGCGAGTACATCAATCAGATTGTAGGTCAAAAAAAATAAAATAACCTGAGATTTGGTATATCCGACGAGAGTATCTGTATATTGAAAAATACCTTGTATCAAAAACAGAAAGAAAAAGAATCGTAAAATTTTTCCAGATAAATACGAAAAAGAGTCAATTCGGCTCGCAAGTATCGTGCTAAAGGCATTTTTGGTCAGTTGTATCCAGACAAAAAAATATTTTTTCATATTTAGATTCCTTCGGAAGTGTATTTTTTGAGTCCGAGCTTCCAGAGTGCATAAGCTCCGAAAAAGAGCACAAAAACCCATATTGTCTGAACAAAAAGAGTCGAGGGTACTTCGGAGAGGGGTATTTTTTGGAGATAAATCTGAATCGGAATAAACATCATATACATAAAAGGAAAAATTTCAATGATTGATCGTACAGCGATCGGAAGAATTGAAATTGGAAAATACGCACCACTCATCATCTCGAGCAACCATTCAAACAAAAATCGTGGTCCCATAGCTTCACGCGACCAAAAAGCGATCATACTGACCATGTAGCTAAAAATAAAATAAAGAAAGTGGGCCAAGATGACTGAAATACCAAAGTACAAAAGAAGAGAAAAATTTGTTTGAAAAATAAGATTTGGTTCTACAATAAGCCAAAAAACAAAAAGTTCAAAAACAGAGGTAAAAACAAGAGTTATCCGTTCAGCGAGTTCTCTCATATATATGTAGAGGGGGTGCCCAAGTGGTTTACTAAAATAACTTGAAAATGTTCCATCATTAATTTCAGTGGCCGCGAGACGACTCTGGGACCCAAATATAAAATTTCGTAAAATATGAAGAAGAAAAATGTACGTTAAAAATTCTTCTCGTGTATACCCAGCAAATGATCCTGTCTTTGTCAGTGTTGAATAGAGTGTATACAGGACCAAAAGAATGACAATATTACGTATACGGCCAAGAAAAAAATTCAATCGGTAATTGATTTGCGTGGCAAAACTGAGTTTATAAATAGCAAAATATTTGGAAAACATATTTATTTTTTTCTCTATTATATCCGAAACTCTATTTATTCACAAAGTCTTTTTTGATTCAGCCAAAGTGTGATATACTAAATTCCAAAGAAAAGTTTTTTTATTTTCTATGCTTTTGCACAAAGAACCTACCTATAAACAAGCATTTCATCATGCATGGCGTGTTTTGGTTGAACACAAAATTCTCTGGCCCCTTGGACTTTTTGCGACTTTTTTGGGTCAAATGGGCCTACTCGAATTTGTGACGAGATTTTTTAGTGCACTTGAACAGGGGACTGCTCATGAATCATGGGGCAATCTTCCTTCTATTTTGTCTTCATCTGTTTCTTTTTTTACTTCTCTTACCCTCCCACTGGATACCTGGGTGTTGGGTATTTGGATGTGGGTGATTTTGTTTGGTATTTTTGCTTTATTTTTGTTTTTGGCCCTTGTTTCTCAGGCTGCTCTTGTCTATATCACGGGGCACAAGCTCAGAGCCAAGACGGTTGTGGATGTTGGGAGAGCCTGGCAATCTGGAATCAATCATTTTTGGAGACTCTTTGCGGTCCATTTTTTTCGCAAAAGCGTGATTATACTGCTTACTATACTTATTAGTCGAGCGACTATGCATGCGCTTTTGCAAACGTCCTCTGTGAGTACTCTTTCTCTTGTTATTATTTTGTGCGTTTCTGTTGTTTTGGGATTTATCCTCTCGTGTCTTTCTATCTATACTGTGGGCTATATTGTGATAGAAGAATACAAACTTTGGGAGGCGCTCAAAAATGCGTGGATTTTGTTTAAAAATCATCTTCTTGTGTCGTTTGAAGTGGGTTTTGTGATTTTGATGGCCAATATCCTGGTCGCAGTACTTGCAGTGGTTGGTGGAGGAGTCTTTCTCTCTCCTCTTCTTCTCGGTGTGCTCTTTTCTGAGACCATTACAAATGGCTACCTTTGGTTTTTTATGGGAATAAGTGGTATTTTTTGTTTTGTTGCCTATCTGGTTGTTCTCGGATCTTTTTTTACGCTGATTACGACCTCAGTGTGGACGTATCTTTTTAGCAAAATGCACAGTCATGGTATCGAAAGTCGTATTGTTCATCATCTTTCGTGGTTTATTCCTTTTAGAAATAAAAAATAGTGATTGGTATGTCTGATAATTCTGCTTTGCAAAATACTGATGATGTGGCTATACCCCCAAGACCTGTTTTGAAAATTTCTTCCTCTGAAGTCGAAGAAAAATTTCAAGCCAAAATGGGACAAGTCGCACACAAGGAAAAAGAAGTCGAAACGCAGAGATTTGCGGGTATGGCTGGTTTTCCCTATATTTCACTTGAAAAATTTCCTGTGAGTCAGCAGGCTTTGCGTCAGGTTCCGCAAGAAGAAGCCGAAAGGCTCGGTGCGGTTTGTTTTTTTTGCGATCAAGATGAAATTCGTATTGGTGCGATAGATCCTTCGCAGGAAGAAGTGCAACAGCTAATGAAAACGGTTGCTGAAAAAAATAATTCCAATGGTGCTCTCTATACTATTTCACCGTCAAGTTTTGATCGTGTTATGCGTTTATATCTGACTTTGCCGACCGTAAAGGCTCTGACCAAAGATGTGGAAATTCGTGAAGAGGATCTGGAGCAAGTACAGGCTTCTGTCAATGATTTTGCGTCATTCCAAGAAAATATTCAGGGTAAAAATGCCACGGAGATTGTGACCTCAATTTTGGGTGCTGGACTCAAACTTGGTGCATCAGATGTCCATATTGAAGCCGAGGAAAAGGGGATTGTGGTGCGTTTTCGCCTTGATGGAATACTGCATGATGCTGCTACTCTTGTTCGTGAAACCTACAAAAATTTAATTTCACGTATCAAATTGATTTCTTCTTTGAAAATCAATGTCAATGATAAACCGCAAGATGGTCGCTATACGATCAAGCTCAAAAGTGGGGACGTCGATGTACGTGTCTCGACACTCCCAACCGTCTATGGCGAGAGTGTGGTTATGCGTCTGCTCGTTCAAAATCGTGAAGGATTGTCTCTTGATGATTTGGGTATTCGTGGTTCTGCACTCGAAGAAGTAAAACGTCAGATCGAAAGACCAAATGGAATGGTGATTACGACGGGTCCAACTGGAAGTGGTAAAACCACTACGCTGTACGCCATGATGAATATTCTCAATCAACCTGGAGTTAAAATTTTGACGCTCGAAGATCCAGTAGAATATAAAATGGAAGGTATTAATCAGAGTCAAATCGACATGTCTCGCGGCTATACATTTGCCAAAGGACTTCGCTCTATGCTTCGTCAAGATCCAGATATTGCCATGGTTGGAGAAATCCGTGATCTTGAAACAGCCGATATTGCTATTCAGGCAGCTCTGACTGGGCATTTGATTCTCTCTACTATCCATACAAATGGAGCTGCGGGTGCTATTCCACGCTTTCTCTCTATGGGTGTAAAGCCATTTTTGCTTGCTCCAGCACTCAATTGTGTAATTGGACAGCGCTTACTTCGTAAACTCTGTAATGAATGTAAAAAAGAAGCAAATCTTTCACAGGATGAGATGGATCGTGTTGCAAAAGTATTTGCTTCGATGTCAGAAACGGTTCAAAAAGAAGCAGAGCTGAAGCCAAAGAAATTTTATACAGGAGTTGGATGTAGTGCTTGTAACCAGATTGGGTACAAAGGACGTCTTGGTATTTATGAAATTTTTGTAATGAATAAGCAAATTGAAGAGATTGTCCTCTCTGGTCAGGTCTCTGAATATGAAATTGAACGTATTGCTATTGAAAATGGTATGATTACTATGGTACAGGATGGAATTTTGAAAGCGCTTGATGGGATTACGAGTATAGACGAAGTGTTTCGTGTCATCGAATAAAACCTTTTATTTTGGCACATTGCTACGTTGTTCTGTCCGTTCCTCGTTCGACGTAGATTTGACTACGTCTTACTGCGATGCTCGCTGCGGCCTTGATCTATTTCAAATTACTACGTTTCGATGTTTCAAATATATACCTAAATATTCAATTTTGTGCTATACTACTTATAATACATAACTTTAAGCCCTGTCATTATGGTTTCACGTCACCATCAAACCTCGCTTTCAAGTCAGCAACCAGTTCGTTTTTACAAAATTATTGCCATTTCTTTTTTGGTGATTACGTTGATACTGCTCGGTATCATTGTTTTTATGTCTTCAAAGAGAGCTGAAATTGTTATTGTGGCCAAACCTACACCTGTCGATGTGAGTACTGATGTAAAGATTGGATCTGTTTCTGGTGGAAGTGATATTGAAGGAGTGGTAACATCAACGGTTGTGAGTGTGACCAAATCATTTCAGGTTACGGGCAATCGTGAAGAACCTGCTCTTGCTGGTGGCAATGTAACACTTCAAAATGATTCTCCAAGTGCTCAAGGATTGGTGGCAACGACTCGTTTGCTCTCTGACGGTGGTGTGCTCTTTCGTCTCAAAAATGCAGTGACTGTCCCTGCCAATGGCAAAATCGTCGCTGAAGTCTATGCAGACAAACCAGGAAAAGAAGGAAATATTGGTCCAGCAAAATTTACTATACCAGGACTCAATGAAGCAAGACAAAAACAAGTCTATGCTATGAGTGAGGCTCCTATGTCTGGTGGTATGAAAACGGTTGGATCTCTTGGTTCAGATGATTTTGAATCAGCCAAACGCTCATTTGCTGATGCTTTGCAAAAACAAGGTGAAAGTGTTTTGGGAGCACGTTTGGGGGATAAAAAAGCAGTATTTACTTTAGAGAGCTATGATGTTACTTCGACTGCACAGGTAGGAGCTACGGTTTCGAGTTTTGATCTGATTGGTTCTGGAACAGTGGTAGGAATTTTTTATGACAATACTGAAATGACGACTCTGGCAAAAAGTTTGCTTGCCAAGCGCGCGATCGATAATAGTGAAATCATTGAAACAAATGAAAAAGATCCAACGGTTACTTTTGCTGAATACAACAAAGAAAAAATGGTAGCAACGGTTCATCTCTTTTATGATGGAGTCGCCACCCTCAATCCTCAGAGTAAACAAATTGATCGTACGATGTTCTTTGGAAAAAACAAAGAAGAGGTTCGAAGGTATCTCTTGACTCTTGATCATGTTCATAGTGTGGATGTACAGTTTCATCCAGCTTGGATGCAGAGTGTGCCTCATATTACCGACCATGTTCAGGTTACTGTAAAAGAAGTAGAATAAAATCGATAAATTTGGTGTATATCTTCGTTCTCACTGCGCTATTTCGTTCACCGTAGCCTCCGGCTACGCCTCGCTCATATGCTCGTTGCGGCCTCGATCTCCATCCAAATGTATCGATTTTCAATGGCGCACCATATCATCAGTTTTATAAAATTCTATTTCTGTCTTCTCGTGAGGCTTTGATCTCCAACCAAATTTATCAATTCTTCTAAGAATAAATCGGCTTTTCCAATCCTATGTTCGAGAAATATAAATATATATTTTTAGTATTGGTTGTAGCTATTGTTGCTGGAATTAGTGGTTATTTTCTTTATCCGGAAAAACAAAACATAGTGACAGTTTTTGTTCCTACGAATCAAACAGAAGATCTTCAAAATATAAAAAATCCAGTCGATACCACCTCAACACCAAACAAATTGACGAGTAACCCGGTAGAAAATGTTCCTGTGTCTGTTGAAACACTTCTTGATATAGGGAAAACTCCTAATTTTCTTCAGATAGATAATAATATAATGTTTTTGGAGCGGGGAAAAAACTCTCGTGGTATTTCCTATGGTGATTTTTATTATCTTTCTTCAAAAAATCAGGCAGTTGAGCTGGCTATTTCCAAATCCATTGAAAATGGTTTAGCCACTATTGATTTGAATCAAGTTTTTTTTACCAAAGCGCAATTATCCCCAAAGGGTCGATTTGTACTGTTGCAGGCTGATTGTTGGGAAGAATCTTGTGCTGTTATTTATGACCTTCAGACCAATAAACGACATTTTCTCCCAGGTTCACGTTCTATAAATTGGCTGGAGAATGGACTTTTAGAAATAATGGGAGAGTGTCAATTTCCTTCACTCCCTTGTGGTAGATACCAATCAAAGAGTGTTGATATGCCGTGGGAACTTTCACCGCAACGACTGTCTATCACTCGAGGCAACAGTGATGTTACAAAAGAATTACTGCCGGATGCGTGTCAGTATTCATTTTTCGATGGTCGCACTAACTATAATGAATTATCAGAAAAAAGAGTAACCTATCGCAGTCAAGAGTATGGTATAGAACTCCAATTGCCGTATAATCCTCTATGGGGAGGGGATACCTACATTCTTAATCCGTATGATCAAAAAGATAAGAAGATTCTCTATGGAGATATTCTTGTGACAGGAGAAGGGTGTGCTTCGTGGGTAGATGCGAACGAATGGATGGAAATTTTGCCAAAGGAAAGTAAAGAGCAAATTCTTTCACGTTTAGAAGCCTTGGATGTCCCTTCACCAGAGAAATTACATGCTGGACTAGAAATCACCGAGTCAGTTATTGGTGGGAAAGAAGTGATTACTTACAAGTGGCAGGCTCTCTGTGGAGGTGGTCAAACTATTGTTCTCGGAGAAAAATATAACTATGGGTTTTCAACTATTTGTTCAGCTGGTGGAGATGATGATACTATTAAATCTATAAAGTTTATTCAATAAAATTTGACAGAGTTTTGGCTTTGCGGTAATCTAGCAGCAGATACGTTTGGAGCAGGGGATACTAACCCTGTGAGTATCAAGACAATCTATTTCAAGTAAAACTACGGGTGGAACCGTCTTAATTCTTGTCCTGAGTGACACCGAAGGATTAGGACCCCGGTATATGATTTATCACTTTTGAGTGGTAGAGCGTATACTGGGGTTTTTTATTTTTGTGTCTGGAATTTTCATTTAGATTTTCGGAGATAACTTTTTGTGCCGTTCGCTCGCCCAGCGGCTCGCTCACTACGTAGCTCGTGGCCTCTCCGACTTCGTCGGAACCGGCCCGGCCACTTCGCTAATGTGCCCAAAAAGTTATCTCCGAAAAATTTTTCCAAGAAATTTCAATATGTGTAATTTGTAATTTTAGTTTTTAATTTTTTCGTCATATGGACAAAGAACAACTCGAACACCTACGCCATTCCTGTGCGCACCTTTTGGCTGCGGCAGTACAGGAACTTTACCCTGAGGCCAAACGTACCATTGGGCCACCAATTGAAAATGGCTTTTATTATGATTTTGATTTTCTTGATACAAAGATATCTGAAGATGATCTTGCCAAAATTGAAGAAAAAATGCGAGAAGCCGTGAAATCTTGGAAAGGGTTTGAAAAAAAGGAAGTGAGTATTGACGAAGCGAAACAATATTTTGCTGACAATGAATACAAATGTGAACTCATTACTGAATTTTCCGAAGAAGGAAAAATGTTGACTTTTTATTCTTGTGGAAACTTTACGGACCTCTGTAAAGGTGGACACAGCGAAAATCCAAGTGAAGATCTCAAGCATTTTAAGCTCCTCTCTGTAGCAGGTGCTTACTGGCGTGGAAATGAAAACAACAAGATGCTCACTCGTATCTATGGAACAGCTTTTCCTTCTGCCGAAGAACTCCAAAACCACTTGACCATGCTCGAAGAAGCCAAAAAACGTGATCACCGCAAGCTCGGCAAAGAACTTGGACTCTTTGTTTTTTCTGATCTCGTAGGGCCTGGACTTCCTCTGTTTACTCCAAAAGGATGTATTGTTCGCAATCAGATTATTGGATATTCTCGTGAGCTCAATGGTCAAATTGGTTTTGAAGAAGTGCAGACACCAAACATGAACAAAGCCGAGTTATTTAAGGTGTCTGGGCATTATGACAAGTACAAAGACGACATGCTGGAAGTAAAATCTCACTATAGTGAAGAACCCTATTATCTCAAACCCATGAACTGTCCACAGCATACACAGATCTATGCCAGTCAGACTCGCAGTTACCGTGATTTGCCACTTCGTTTTGCTGACTTTGCCAATCTTTACCGGGATGAACGCCCTGGTGAACTCTCTGGGCTTACTCGTTTACGTTGTTTTGCTCAGGATGATGGACATATCTTTTGCCGGGAAGATCAAATTCAATCTGAGTTCAACCAAGTGCTTGGTGTTGTAAAACAAGCGCTTCAGACCTATGGGCTCAATTATTGGATTCGGCTCTCGCTCCGTGATCCAAATGAAAAAGAAAAATATCTGGGTGATGATGCTCTCTGGGAAAATGCCCAAACTATCATGCGAAAATTGCTTCAAGAAAATAACATTGAATTCAAAGAAGCCGAAGGAGAAGCAGCCTTTTATGGTCCAAAGATGGATATCATGGCCAAAGATTCTATTGGCCGTGAATGGCAGATCTCCACTATTCAGCTGGATTTCAACATGCCAGGACGATTTGGCCTGGTCTATGCAGATCAAGATGGAACAGAAAAAACTCCAGTTATGATTCACCGTGCAATTGTCGGATCTCCTGAACGATTTATGGGGGTTTTGATCGAACACTATGCCGGAGCATTTCCTGTTTGGCTCTCTCCAGTCCAAGTGCGAATTTTGCCTGTCTCGAATGACAAGCATTTGGTTGGTGCAAATAGTCTCAAGGCAGAACTTCTCGCTGCAGGAATTCGCGTCGAAGTAGACAGTGTGGACGAAACTGTGGGAAACAAAATCCGTAAAGCGGCTGGAGCAAAAGTTCCCTATGTCCTCGTTGTCGGTGACAAAGAGCTCGCAGGTGAACCGCTCATGGTTCGTGTACGAGGTCAAGAAGAACAAGAGAAGATGGAAAAGGATCTTTTTATGCAGAGAGTAGTGAAGGAAATTGCGGAGAGATTATAAGAAAAAAGTATCCTCTTATTGTAGGAGAGTGTAGGGTGAGGTTCTTGATATAAAAAACCACCAGTGTTGAAGCCGGTGGTTTTTTGATTTGATATATTTTTATTTTCTTCCGAATCCAAGAAAGGATCCGATTCGTGAAAGTAGTCCTGGGGGTTTGATTGTTGGTGGGGTTGAGGTTTTTAATGCACCAGTTCTTTGCAGCTCTTCGTAGAGTCTTTCAAATCGTTTTAACGTATTTGTTGCTGTTTCTATCAAGTCTAATGCTTTAGGTACATCTCCGACTCTTTCGGCTTGAACTTTTTGGAGTAAAATTTGTTGAATTTCTTGTTGTTGTGCTAATGTTAATATTGATCTGGTTTTTTCTAGAAGATCGCGCATTTGAACACTCGCAGATTCTATTTGTTCTCGTGCTATTCTAACTCGTTCTTGTTTTTCATTTTCACCTCTCTTTTGTTCAGTATTTACATGAACAAACCTGTCGAATAACATACTAAAAATTTTCCCACGCTCGGTTCCTGAATTTATTAAACGAGTAGCGTTGTGTAATCCCAGAGGAGTTTGGTCACGTAAATCAATACCAAATCTTGTAGCAGCGTTGATAAGCTCTGCTCGATTCATTCTTGGTATTTGCAGAGCCCAGGCCTGTCTTCTTTCCACTTCCTCAGAAAGTGCGTGAACTCTTTCTGGGTGCTCTTGTAATTCTGCTCCTGCTAGTCTATAAACCGATGATGGATCTCTGCGTGTAGCATCAATAACAGGTTTTTTTATCCTGTCGTTTCCTTCTTCTTGTAAATCAGATTCAGGCTTAACAAAATTCGGTGATAAATCCAAAGGGTTATGTAAATTTCTACGTAATTCCCGTCTACTTACTTGATAAGGAGGCCTTGCTAATTCTACTGGTTCTGGTTGCAGTTCAGGTAAATCAGCTAAATTGACAGGCTCTGCTCCTTTTTTTTCTCTGGCTGATATCTCTCTTGCTATTTTACGTTCGGCTTGCTGTCTTTTTGCTTGTTCTTCAAAGAAAGCGTCTTCTTCTTTTTGTTTTTCTGCTTGAGCAATCAACTTATCAGATTCAGCTAGAGGAGCATCAAAATTATCTCTTACATAAGCTTCAACTTCTTCTTCATTCTTCATCGCATCTAAATCATCTACGATAATAGATTCTTGTGGTTTTGGTTCATAAGTACTTGTCTTTACTTGACTTGTTTGACGACGGTCTCTATCAGCTCGATTAGTTCGATCAGCTTCAGCTTCTTGGTACAAACGATCCATTTCAATATTTTCTTCTTTTTGAATTGCCTTGAGACGCCTATCAAGTTTATTAATTTCATCCTCAGAAAGACCTTCGATCATTGGAATAGATAGACTATATTTTTGTTGCAATAATTCCCTTCCAAATAGTTGAATCAACCCATTTACACGTTTAAAAGTTTCTCTCAATTTTAATTTCTGTGCCGCTTGTTCTGCACGCGATTCTTTATCTTGCGTATCAAGTTCTTCATCTTTTGCTTTTATCCTTGCCTCTCTTGCATCACGATCTTTTGCCATGTCGTTTGAAATACGAGTAGGAGCATCTTCTACTCTTCGGTGCCGTGTTCGTAGGGTTGGAATATCACCGGCTTTTTCAATCTCCTCATCAGATCTCTTTCTATCTTGCAGTCCTCTTACTGCACTAATTCCTGTTTCATCAGATAGCAAATTATGTACATCAGAAAGAGCATTATGTACTGATGTGGCTGCGTGCTTAACTTCGGGCTCCTCATTAATGAGGGCACGTGCATCGGCGAGAGCAGATCGAGTTTCCTCTGCAGATTTTGTTTGGTATTCTAAATTTCTTCTTTCTGCTTCTTCCTGTTCTAATTGTCTGTTTTGTCTTTCTCGTTCAGCTCTTCTTTCTGCAAGTTTATCAGCTTTTTTTTTCCTAGCAATAAGTAACTCAGGGGCATCTGTTTGTTTTTTTCTAGCTATTTCTGCCTCCTCTTCTTCAATTCTGCCCGGTCTGTGATCTTCTTGGAGTAATGCGTCAGCAACCGCACGTTCATATGCACTACCGCTTTTCGTACGAGGTTCTAATTGAGTAGATTTTAGGCGTGCTTCCATAGGAAGAAAATGAGGAGGTTGTTCTGACATATCTTTAAATGATATGAAAAGTTATTAAAAAATTTGGAATAATGAGTTTGAAAAATTTATTTTGAACCGAATAAAGTTTTAAGCCACCGCTTTCTTTTGTGGCTCTTCCCTATCCTCATCTAAACCCACACTCCAATCAACATAAGTTTCACTATTTGGGCTTTGTGCCGTATCTTGTGCAGACGGAGAATCTATATTATCATTTGTTGCAGGCATTTCTTGTTCAGAAGGTATAAGAGCTTTTTTATCAAACACAGTATCAGGGTCGAGGTCAGGAATATTTGGTTTTTCATTTTTGTGAGACTTTGCTCGAAATTTTAATACCCCACTATCTTTATCAATAGTGAGAGCGTGGTTTTCGGATGTTATTGCTGTTTGCTCTTCAGTTTTTTTAATTAGCCTTTCTTCATTTTTGTAATATTTTGGTCTTGGCTTTAAGATTACTCTACCTTGGTCAATTGTTAGAGAGTTATTTTCTAAATCCAGAAGGCTGAGAATACGATCTGCGTATTCAAGGGCGGCAGAGGGTAAATTTTGATCGCGAATATCATTTAAACGTAATAAAAGAGGTGCATACATAGCTTTAGCTTCAGCGCTCGGAAGAAGAGCCAACTTCGCTCGAATTTCTAAAATAATTCCTGGAAGTTCTTTTTTTGCTGCCTCTTCCTCTCTTTTTATTTGATTATCTTCTCTTTGTTTTTCTTTTCCAAAAGCATCCAGAAGACCATCAAGATCTTTATAGAGTTTTTCAAATTCTTTTTCTTTTGTAGCATCATTGAAATAATTTTGAAGTTGTTCAAGATTTGATTCAATAGTTTGACTTTTTGCTGATGAAAGCGGCTTGAGGCGTTCAAATTTTATTTTTAAGTCGTCAATATCTAATATATCTTCACTTTCCATTTCTTCATTAGATGCTCCTATTGGGAGAGGTCTTCCAAACTCAGCGTTTCTCATAGAGAAGTAATAAAATTTAGCTAAGATAAGTTAAAAATACCATAACACAAAAAAAGCATTTTGTCAAAAAAATGCTTTCAAATTAAGCTGGGTTGAGAGGAAAAAATTGTGTGAGGGGCTGGGATCGCAATCGTGGTCTCGACTTGCCATATCGTAGCTCTTCTGGGCCTGTGGGGATTGTGACTCGTATCTACCCTTGAATTTTTCACTTTGAGTGGGTATAATCCTGGGACTTATGCAAGCAGCAGAACACAAAAAATTTCAGTATAAAATAATCACCTTTGGGTGTCAGATGAACAAGAACGATTCTGAGCGTATCGAGTCGATTTTTGATCGTCTGAACATGGTTTCTACTGAGATAGAGGACGAGGCTGATGTGATTTTGCTGAATAGTTGTTCGGTTCGTCAGGCTGCCGAGGATCGTATCTATAGTATGGTGCACAAATTTGCCGACCTCAAGGTCAAAAACCCCGATCTCATCGTAGCGGTGACGGGCTGTATGCCAGGGCGAGACAAGGACGGCGCAATGCAAAAGAAAATGCCTGCGGTTGACCTTTTTTTTCCGACCAAAGACATGGTGCATCTCCCAAAGTGGCTGGGGGAGCTCAATCCAAACCTCGCACCGCTCGAAGATATGTCGGAGCACTACTTCAATCTTCGTCCGACCATAAAAAAAGCCTATCAGGCGTTTGTTACGATTCAGACGGGGTGTAATCATTTTTGTACCTACTGTGTGGTGCCGTTTTCGCGTGGGCTTGAGCTCAACCGTTCTCTCAAAGAGATCTTGGGAGAAGCCACGGACTTGGCACTTCATGGGTGCCTCGAGATCACCCTGCTTGGTCAGATTGTCAATCATTATATTGCACCAGATCCAGAATATTTTAGTCCGAACAATCCCTACACCAAAAGCGATTTTGCCAAACTTCTCTGGGAGCTCAATCAGATAGATGGGGTGCAGCGTATTCACTATACGGCTCCTCATCCGATCTTCATGACCGAAGAGGTGATTGATGCGCTGACTTTGCCAAAACAAGTGAATTTTTTGCATTTGCCAGTGCAGTCTGGCAATGATGAGGTGCTTCGACGCATGAATCGTCGTCACAAACGAGATTTTTATATTGACCTCGTGAAACGTATTCGGGAGAAAAAACCGGATATTGCCCTTGGCACAGATATTATTGTCGGGTTTTGTGGTGAGAGCGAAGAGCAATTTGAAGATACGGTTGATCTGTACAAACAGTGTGATTTTGATATTTCCTACAGTGCACAATATTCTACTCGCAGTGGAACGCTCGCTGTAAAGGCTTTCAAAGATGATGTGTCAAAAGAAGAAAAGAAACGTCGCTGGTGGGTCCTCCAAAAACTGATGGAAGAAACAGTGCTTCGCAAAAATCAGAAGTATCTGGGGCAAAAGGTATCAATATTGGTAGAAGAATGTGCCAATGGTTGGTGTAGTGGCAATACGCTGGAGATGAAACGAGCGAGGTTCAAGGGTGACGAGAGTTTTATTGGTCAAATTGTAGAGATAGAAATTTTCAAAGTGGAAGAATGGATATTGTATGGTAAAATAGTAGCCTAGGGAGAAAAATTTTCTTTTATTCGCTTTATACCTTTTTATTTTTGTACACGTCGGTAATAAAAGTAAAAAAGTATTGCAGCTCCATAAAAGAAAAATCTTTCTATCATATAATAACACTGACCACAACAATGTATGAATTTCAAAAAACTTTTGCAAGATATAAAAAAAGACAAAGAAAAATTGTTTTATGCGATTGCGGCTGTGGTATTTTTCTGTGCGATTATTTTGCTCTTGTATTTTATCTTGCGAGGAAGGCCAACAGAAACTGGGGGAGTGATGGATGATACTATGGGCACTGCGACTTCGACCCAAAATCAGAGGGTAGAATGTGAATTTCAAAGTGGCTTGACAGGGGAGTGTGTGCCGAGTGAATCCGAAGAATTTCAACCACTCGTTGGGGTGATGATTGAGAATTTTACTTCTGCTCGACCACAAGATGGAATTGCTCAGGCCAGCGTAGTCTATGAAGCACCGGCCGAGGGCAACATTACGAGATTTTTGGCACTTTTTCCTCTTGATTCAGATGTGGAGAAGGCTGGACCAGTGCGTAGTGCACGTCCATATTATTTGGATTTTGTTTCTGAATATCCTGGTGCCGTGTATATGCATGTAGGTGGGTCTCCCGAAGCACTGCAAAAGATTGATCAGTATAATATTTTTGATGTCGATGAATTTTATCGTGGAATATATTTTTGGCGTGATGAAAATAAAAGTGCTCCGCACAATGCCTTTACTTCGAGCGATCTGTGGAAAGATGTGTATGAAAGATATGCGGACAAAAATGTTGATGCCAAGTTCGAAAGTTGGAATTTTTCAGCCAGTTCAACCCGCGAGTGTGCAGCAAACTGCGTGAGTGATGTGCAGATTCCATTTTTGCGTCCTTCGTATGTCGTGAAATGGAAATACAATTCAGAGTTGAAAGTCTTTGAAAGATTTCACTCCAACACTGTGCATGTGGATAGTAATGGAAATCCAGTCAAGGCCAGTACGGTGATTGTGCAGCATGTGACAGACAAAATTCTTGATGATGTGGGTCGTCGTGCACTTGGAACGATTGGCGAAGGCAAGGTAGAAGTGTATGTTTATGGTGAAAGATTTGAGGGCGTATGGAAAAAAGATTCTCGAACGTTCCGGACGAAATTTTTGGATGGTTCGGGGATCGAGATTCCCCTGGCACCAGGAAAAATATGGATAGAGATCGTGCCTGAGAATATTCAGGTGACGAGTACACCGAGAT